>JAPLFO010000011.1 GCA_026390635.1 Ignavibacteriales bacterium | reverse complement strand
GTTGTGCTCGGGTTGAAGGGGTTGGGGTAGTTCTGACGGGAGTTCACAATTGTACGGAAACCGAGACAGGACTTTCTCAACTCCAACGAAATCAGACAACGAACGCTGCCATACTCCGCCGGAAATAATATACCGTCAGTTTTTTTGGGAAAGCAATTGCGCAGATCGTTGATGCAGGCTTACCGCTTCCTGATAACGTTGGGCATCAGCCATGCAATTCCCCAATTTCCACATCAGTTTCGGGATCGCCGCTCTTTTCGGATCAAGCCGCGTTGCATTTTCAAGGAAGGATTTGCTGTCGTCCAGATTCCCGAGCGACATTTCAATTCTCGCCAGTGCAAGCAGGCAAACGATATTGGCGGGCTCAAGCTGGATCGCCCTCTTGTAGGCGTTCAGCGCGTTGGAGTTTCGTCGATCAGATTCGAACACAGCTGCGAGCGTCATCCATGCCGCTCCCTTTGTCGGATGGGCTTCGACGTCAGCCTTCGCAATGGAAATAAGTTCACCCGGTTTTTTTACACCCTGCATGACAGCGATCATCGATTGGTACATATCCGATTCATCAGAAGATCTTTCCGGGGCATTCGCCTCGCTCGTGTTGTCGCCAGTACCCGTCATGACCGATCCGACCACCGATCCGGCAAGCTCTGAGTCAGATCCTTGAGACACCAACCGCGGAAGCACAAAGATCTGCAACAGAGCAATGATGATCGTTAATCCTGCATACATCAAGGGACGTTTTTGCATCATTTTTTGCAGATATGTATAGGGCGAATACCGTTTCTGCCATGGTGCACTCATCTCTGATCCGATGATGCTGTACACCTCGATTGGATCAGCGATGTTTTTCAGATGCTTTTTCCCTAAAGGAATCGGATTCACGTCAAGCCGATTTTTGACCTGGTTCAGAACATCATGAGAGACACAAATTCCTCCCGGAGGAGCGAGAACCTGAAGACGAGCAGCAATATTTACTCCATTTCCCAAGATATCCTCTCCGCGGACAACACCATCACCAATGTGAATGCCAATCCGAATGACGATCTTCTCGTCATCTCTTGCGATCATCTCATTGGAATTTGCCAGGTGTTTCTGCATCTCCATTGCGCACGCCACCGCTTCCACCGCGCTCGTGAATTCTACCATGAATGCGTCGCCAATCGTCTTGATGATCCGGCCCCGGTGCTTCATGACGACATTTTCTACAATATTGTTGTGGATATCAAGCAGCCGAATCGTTCCAGATTCATCAGAACCCATTTTCTTGGAAAAGCCAGCGATATCAGTGAACATAATCGCCGCGAGTCGGCGATTTTCTTCACGTTTTTTACCCGCAGCTTTACTCACAAGAGCTCTTCCTATTGCTTGGCGTTAACAATGTCCTAATTCTCTTTGGAATACTCCAACTCCATCGTATGAGGCGTAACAACCATTTTTCTTTGGATCAACCCGCGGGCATTATTGTTGTTCACAAAATCATGGTTCTCTCCGGGCTGATTTCCGATTGCTACAATTGTAGACACCGTATCATGTGACGCGTGATCCATTGTCGTACCGTAAGAAATATTCGGAAAGTACTGAAGATGAAACATCCGCGATGCTCGTGATGATGACGCTGGAAGGTCCGCCAGAGTTAGCGGCCGTTCTCGTCCTCCGGTTTCGGTCACAACACCCCATCGTCTCGGACCCTCGCGTCCGACATTCGAGAGAATATATCGTTCACGTATTTGGAAACCCATTTCAGAGAGATCATTGGCGATCATGTCGCTCAGCGAATACGCAGCCTGGGTTTCTCGCATGGAGGTAGAAACATGTACTTGCTTCGTGGCGAAGTATGGTGACGGAATAAGGTAACAGAGCGTCAAAGCACCGCCGACCACAAATTCCGCTGACGCCATCCAGGGTAATTTGTCCTTGGACGGTAGAAGGGAGATACCGCGCCAGCCGAATAAGAACATCCCCGGGCAGATGATGTACGATATGATCAACCAGATCATTGTACCGGTTTCCTGACGCGTCCAGCCTACATCGGGAATCTGGCCCTGAAATAGATCGACACCCTGCAGGATTATTTTTCCAGCAGGAATCATCCATACCCCGCCAGCAAGAGGTACGCCGGGAGTGGCAACATTACTAAAATACAATGCAGAAGAGATCGCGATGATGATCAGCCACAAGGCAAGGAATAATCGGCTTTCCGGTTTTGATGAAGTGCGGGAGTCTCCCGTTACGCTTTTATTGTCTGGCAAATTATTCGAGGTCATACTTACCTCCCGTCTCTGCCATCTGCAATTTCACCTTTGGTGCCCAGACATTCATACCGAGCAGACGCACCGTTGGCTCCTGACGTTGCGCTGCAGTAAGCTCCGCTGTAAGTGTAACGCTACTATCGGTCTGTGCCGACACATAGATGAGCACCATGGTTGCATCATCTTTGTCACCGCTTGACAATGTATCGAGTACGTTTGAACCTGGAACGACGGGTGGGTTGAGCTTCTTGAATATTTGGATAAATGTTTCCTTTCCATCCTTCTTCTTTTGATCATGATATGCTTCGAGTGTCCGCAGTTCACGCCTCGCTAATGCATCGCTCATTCGAGCGTGATTGATGGAGCCGCGAATGACGAGGAGCATCTCGCGCTGCCAATGGCTTAGATTGTACTGCGTCAGCCAGGCTGTTCCAACTGAACCATAGCCGATGACTGCCACAAAGATCACGACATATCTCATCCCCGCAGGAAATGGAGGTTTCGTGGCTTTGACAATGAGAATGATGAGATAGATGCCCGCAACTATCCCCGCAACGTTGCAAGCTAGCCCGGAATCATGGGAGAAGAAGAAGGTTGCTACGAAGGCAACTGCTGCCAGCACACTAAAGAGTATCGTAATTCGCATCGGATGATTCCTCTATTGTGTTCACAGTAGGGTTACTGATCAGAAATTCAGATCGGTGGATTAATGATCCTCCACTCCTTGAGATCCTCATGAAATATTAACGCCACTACTGGCTCCGAGCCGAAGGTATGGTCGGATAGGTTTCGCCAACAGAGGCTTCTAGGTATTAACGGTAGTGTTGCCAGTCGATAGGAGTCCTCTGGTGAGGACAGCTGGGTCAGCGTGTGTGATGCAAATGTAGGAATCGCTCTCGATAATGTCAATATCCCGAATGCAACTGTCCACATTCCACAATGACGCGACCACTGAGCCGATATTACAACAAAATGATTCTGTTTAATTGATTGGCGCGACCAATCCCTCCTATGACAGAACGAATGAATCGGAGTAGGGCGTGAAGATGGCAAGACTGTGCTGGGCAACAAGGATGCGGGATAGTGGCTACAGCCAGCATAGTCTGTATTTTTGGAGCGGACCCATGCGACCTGGACTTTGTTTGTTGCGAGAATAATGCGTGATACAGAAAGACCTGTCAGTGTGTGAGGCCGGCAGGTCCTTCAGTGTTGATCTATTTGCTCAATGGACATACGCGTAGAATAGCTCTCCCAGCTACACTCGAATGTCTTAAATCAATACCCACGAGATTACTCTGTATATTTCACGGCAACACCCTGAGCACCACCTCCCCCACCCATCCCAATATTTAGTTTAAAGCCAATGATTGCATCGGCGCCATATGTTGCCGCTTGGTTCCTGAGATTGTCTCGCAGTTGATCTCCTGCCCTGTCTGCATTGCTCGTATAGGTCGAAACATATCCAACAACCTCAAAACTGCGCGCGGGATTTGTAATTGAATATACCTGAACCTTCTTGGGATCTGTTTCTTTAAAGGTTTTATCACTCTTCAAATACACAGCCTTTCCTGTGCACCCACTCAAACAAATGATTGACGAAAATATTATCAATACAAGAATAGACTTCTTCATGATAGAACTCCTTGTGTTTTTAGTTGGTATACTTTACTGCGGTGCCTGAGACAAAATAAGTATGCGAGGGAATGGGGAATATGAGGATCAGATATACCTGGGTTTGTATTTTTACTTCCACATTCGTTATCGCATCGGCACCGATCGACGCTGCCTTCTCACGTAGGAATTCAACACCATGTTTTTCCGACTGACCAACGGCAACGAGGGTCCCAATTTCTTTGGCAGGTGGAATCGTTTCGCCCTGAAAGAATACTTTAACTTTTTCAGTTTGTGTAGCAGGATAGGAGCTCATCTCGTTGGTCAGTGTAATATGATACGGAGTACATCCCGCCATACTACCAAAAAGAATAGAAGTTTTGATTTTACCATGAACGCCTCCTTGGTTTGTGTTTATTATCTCCAATTCCACGTTTTTTCAAAGAACCGGAGCATTGGTTGGTTGAGTCATCTATGTCACGACATGAAATCTTTCCATGTGACTGATTTTACTAAGTAATAACCTGGGGCGTTGAATGCAACTATACCAGTCGTTAGTATCAATTGCCTAATAGCACAAGCGCCTCTGTCGTGAATACGAGACAGGCACCTCAGACGACCCTAATCGTCTTGCGACCGTCCTATTATGTGCAAGAATTCAGTGTGAATTGGTGAAAGGTGCAACAAAAG
Organism: Ignavibacteriales bacterium; assembly: GCA_026390635.1. GTDB lineage: Bacteria > Bacteroidota > Ignavibacteria > UBA10030 > UBA8401 > JAPLFO01. The sequence goes on along the minus strand of JAPLFO010000011.1, from coordinate 577 downwards.
CCCGACGTTGGGAGGACGCATTCCCGCTTCCCGATCCAACTCATCATCCAGCCATTCTCAAGCACTGCAGATCTGCTCAAAACGGCCGATATATAATAAGACACTTGAAGGAAACTCACTATGGCATTCTTTGCAAAAGACTTCTCGCTATTCCTTATTGCATTCTGCGCTTCGGGACTCCTGACCATTTATTTTGTCGGCCGTCTTTTTGCCCAGTCGATGAAGGATGAAGAGCCGTTGATGAATACCCGCTTCCGGGACTAGCGGCAAACACCGTCACTATCATATTAGTTCTTGTTTCTCGCAGAAGCGTGAGATGGCGCACGGTGGCGGCGTGCACGCTGCAGGTGACTCTCTTCACCCTCGCTGGAAAAGTGATTTCGCCTGGAGCAGTCTGTTCTCCTTCCCATCATGGATTGCGTACGTGGCACCACTCCAAATGGAGCATGCCCCAAATTCTCCCCGTTTGTTGACCGCATAGAAATTCACATTGAACGACGGCCGGCCTTGTTTGTTGAGCAGGCGCTTCTCGATAGTCTGGGTGGCGATCCGCTCACAGGCTTTTCTGCATGCGTCC
>JAPLFO010000126.1 GCA_026390635.1 Ignavibacteriales bacterium | reverse complement strand
TCGGCTTTGGACCCTATGGCGAACACGATCTGGTAATCCAAAAGGCGGGATTGGCTTGTCGTCCGTGCAGCATTCATGGAGGGGATGAATGCCCCATTGGCACCTTTGAATGCATGAAGGCATTGACCGCTGGCGATGTCATGGCGTGTGTGACGGAGATTGCAGGGATGTAGGCAGGGGATGCATGTCCATCCAATGTAGGCGCGGACGCCCGTCCGCGCAAAATGTGGGGATTGCAACGAACTGCCGCGAAAATCCGGCGACAGGCACGGGCGGGCGCCCGTGCCCACATTGCGGTGAAATATTTTGGTGCATCGGGTATGCGTGTCCACATTGCGATAGTATCTGCTATGATAATCTCCTTACAAATTCCAATTCACCAAAATAATCGGAACTTCCTGCGAAACTTCTGCGTTGTCTAGGCAATTCGTATGACTTTTGCTTTTCATTCAGGAAGTTCGTACTATCTCGGAAGCAGTGACCGGCGATACCATTGAAGGCTTAGTCCATGAAGAAATCGCTCCTCGACTACACTCTCAAAATCAGACTTCCGATCTTCCTCTTTGTTGCTGTCCTTTCTTTCATCCTTACATATTTTTTCTCGAGAGCTGAACGCGACGGTGTCGGATATGCGCCACAACAGCCGATTGCGTTCTCCCACAAGCTTCACGCTGGAACCATGGGGATTGACTGCAAATACTGTCATACGGGAGTGACCGTCTCCCGTCATGCGACAATCCCTGCAGTGTCTGTCTGTATGAATTGCCATAGTGTCGTTCGAAAGGCAAAACCGGAAATCATCAAACTGACGAAAGCATTTGAGTCCGGTGTCGCTCTTCCGTGGAAACGAGTCCACAAAGTCCCTGAATATGTCTATTTCAATCACAGTGTGCACGTCAACAAAGGTGTACCCTGTGCACAATGCCATGGAAAGGTGGAAGCGATGGATGTCGTGAGTCAGGTGTCGGAACTGACCATGGCTTCCTGCATCAATTGTCACCGCAATGCGCCGCAAGTACTGGCAGGGATTCCCGGTATAAAAAACGGGCCCGATAACTGCGCTGCATGTCATCGGTAATGGAGCAATACATGAAACGAAGTGTCTTTCTTCAAAGAGTATTTGGATCGTTTGTCGGCGGCTGGCTCGCCGGTGGATTCTTACAGAAAATTTACGCGGCGGCCATTCCGTCATCGAAACCGGAGAAAAGGATCGTCCCGGTGATACATCCGCTTGCAGTACCACGTACCAGCAAAGGATCGAAGAACGTATGAGCTATTGGCGAAGTCTGCGGGAACTTCACGGAGAGCAGGGAGTCACGGAGCAGAAGGCTCACGAGTTCATGGCAGGTGTCACGGACAAATTTGATCCGTCCGAACTCTCCGCAATCTCTCGCAAGCAGTTTCTCGCGATGCTGACCGCCTCAGCGGCATTCGCCGCGGCCGGCTGCACCGACTATCGCGACAAGGGCGAGATAGTTCCCTATACGAAACGACCTGAAGAAGTTATCCCGGGCATCGCTAACTACTACGCATCCACGTGTGACGCTTGCGCGCAGTCCTGCGGAATTCTTATCAAGACGCGAGAAGGCCGGCCTGTCAAAGTCGACGGCAACCCTGACCACCCGATCAACAAAGGAAAAACCTGCGCTATCGGCCAGGCACATATTCTTGACCTCTACGATCCCGCCCGTCTCCGGCAGCCCCGCGGCAAAGAAAATGTTCCAGTGCGCTGGTCCGATGTCGATGTGGCAGTAATCGATGCTCTGCGTCGTGCATCGGCGGCGGGAAAAGAAATCGCGCTCATCTCTCATGCGGTCCATTCGCCGAGTGTGCGGCGCTTGTTTGATGACTTCAAGAAAAAATATCCGACTGCCTCTTTTTATTTTTACGACGTGAACAATAGCGAGCCCCGACGCACTGCGTGGGAGGCGTTAACGGGTTCTGCTGAAATTCCTGTCATCCGGTGGGAAGATGCCAATGTCATTCTTGCGTTGGAGTCGGATTTTCTCGGCACAGAAGGCATAACGATGGAGCAGATCCGCAGTTTCGCGTCACGCCGTGATATTATGAAATCGCCGGACTTCAATCGTCTCTACTGCGTTGAATCTGCAATGAGTCTTACCGGTGCAAATTCTGATCATCGATTCCGTCTGCGACCGGATGCCCAGCGTGAGTTCGTGCTTGCATTGTTGAACGAGATTGCCACTGTGCGCCGTGTCGGGGCTATTCCGGCGGAGGTGAAGCAATTCGTCGAATCGACATCTCTTAAGAAATTTGCCGCACGATTTGAATTACCGCTTCCTCAATTGATGCGTCTGGTGGACGACCTGCTGCGCCATCCCGAGAAATCGCTCGTCGTCGCTGGTGACGTTCTCCCTGCGTCGGTGCATGCAGCTGTATTTGTGCTTAACGATATTCTTTCGGCACGCAGACTGTACGCGGCCGAGACGGATGTCGTGTATTCACGACTTTCGAGTTCCAACGCCATCGAGACAATGGTGGCCCGCATGCTTTCCGGCGCTGTTGCCGTCATAATCCACCTGGATACGAATCCTGTGTTCCATTTCCCTGCAGCCATCGGGTATGAAGCAGCGCTGAAGAATGTCCCTGTCAGTGTTTGCATGTCGCGCGGTGAAAACGAGACGTCGTCAGTGTGCACATATTCGCTGCCGCTGCACCATGCATATGAATCGTGGGGAGACTTTCACGTCCGGACGGGAGTCTATTCCTTCCGTCAGCCGGTCATCGCGCCGCTCTATGACACGCGTCAAAAAGAGGCAGTTCTTCTCACATGGTTAGGCACGGAACATTACAGTGATTCGATTTACCGGCAATATCTGATGAAACATTGGGAAACGGAAATATTTCCTGCGCTCAAGCGACCGGTTGGCTTCAAATCGTTCTGGCACGCAGCGCTGCACGATGGTGTCATTGCCGTCAATGAAATTGCACCCCCGGTGAAACCATTCAAGATCGCTGCTGTTGCAGCGCTGCCTCAGCCGCACGTTGCAGACGGCTACACGCTTCTGTTGACCGGGAGTCACTATGTCGGGGACGGTCGTTTTGCCGGCAATGGTTGGCTGCAGGAACTGCCGCATCCGATCTCAAAGATTGTGTGGGACAACTACGCCGCACTTGCACCAATGACTGCCAAAGAACTGGGCGTGGCGTCGAACGATATGATACAAGTTACGACGGTTGCCGGCACTCAGTCGCTGCCTGTATTCGTCCAGCCCGGAATGGCGGAACACGTCATTACGATGTCAATGGGATATGGACGCTGGCATGCCGGTCCCATTGGTACCGGTGTGGGTACTGCCGTTGCGCCGCTCCTGCAGAAAGATACGCTCATGGCTGGGGGCGTTGTTCCGATCACGGGTGTGAAAAAAACGGGGGTAACATACGAGCTGGTCTCGACGCAGGAGCATCACGCGCTGGACGATGCATTCCTGAAAGATCTTCATCTGAAGCGGAATATCATCTGCGAAGGGACCGTTGAGCTCTACGCGAAAGATCCCGAATTCCTGCATCATGAACGTCCGCAGGAAATGAGCATCACCCGGAACATCGAATACGCAGGAGTCAAATGGGCCATGGCGATTGACCTCAACAAATGCGTGGCCTGTAATGCATGCGTTGCAGGATGCAATGTCGAAAATAATATTCCGGTGGTGGGAAAAGATCAGGTTCGCCGCGGCCGCGAGATGCAGTGGATTCGCATTGACCGCTACTATGCGGGAACGCCCGAAGCACCGACGCTCAGTCATCAGCCGATGCTCTGCCAGCATTGCGACAATGCTCCGTGCGAGAATGTCTGTCCCGTCGTGGCAACAACGCACAGCCCTGATGGTTTGAATCAGATGACATACAATCGCTGTGTGGGAACAAAATACTGTTCCAACAACTGTCCGTACAAAGTACGGCGATTCAATTTTTACAATTTCCGCCATGAGCTGTCGGACGGCTACTATGAACAGGATCCTGTGGGACTGGTGCACAATCCGGAAGTGACCGTCCGTTCGCGAGGAGTGATGGAGAAATGCAGTTTCTGTGTGCAGCGCATCATGGAAGCGAGGCAGCATGCGGCGGAACAAGGAAGATCGCTTGCCGGATCCGATGTCCACACTGCCTGTCAGGCCGCGTGTCCTGCAGAGGCCATCGTCTTCGGCGACATGAACGATCCTTCGTCGAGTGTGTCGCATTACAGAAAGCACAATCTGGGATATAATGTGCTGGAGGAAGTCAATGCCCGTCCCAACGTGACGTACGTGGCACGGCTGCGCAATGTGGATGAAACGCCGGTGAACGGTTGAGCCGGATATGGAGAACAATCGCGTGAGTATGACTGCAAACGACTATGCCCGGGAAATGCCCATCATGGAGGGACGGCCCAGCGCATCGCAGATCGATGCGACCATCGCCGCGCCTCTGGATCAATTTCCTTCGCGCACATGGTGGATGGCGCTGGCGTTTACGGGCACGCTGCTCGGAATCGGAGCGACGAGTGTCGGTATTACCCTCTACAAAGGTCTGGGCGTGTGGGGCGTGAATCAACCGGTCGCCTGGGGATTCGATATAGTGAATTTTGTCTTCTGGGTCGGCATTGGTCACGCCGGAACATTGATCTCCGCCATTCTTTTTCTGCTCCGGCAGAGATGGCGAACGGGCATCGCACGCTTTGCGGAAGCAATGACAATTTTCGCAGTGATGTGCGCGGGTATTTTTCCGTTGCTGCATACCGGCCGGCCATGGCTTCCCATGTATCTGACGCCCTATCCGAATCAGCATGGACTCTGGACAAACTTTACCTCTCCGTTGCTATGGGACGTCTTCGCCGTATCGACCTATCTGACCGTGTCCTTTGTTTTCTGGTACATTGGATTAATGCCCGACTTTGCAACATTGCGCGACCGCACAACGAATTCGATCAAGAAAACAATCTATTCGATATTGAGCCTGGGCTGGCGCCACTCCAACAGACACTGGCAGCACTACGAAAGAGCGTATTTGATTCTCGCCGGTTTTGCAACGCCGCTGGTTCTTTCGGTGCACACGATCGTGAGTTTTGATTTTGCCGTCTCTGTCATGCCCGGATGGCATACCACAATCTTCCCGCCGTACTTTGTGGCAGGTGCGGTCTTTTCCGGTTTTGCGATGGTGCAAAATGTGCTGATCGTTGTGCGCCATCTTTTCAATCTCAAACACATCATCACACTGGATCATCTTGAGAAGATGAATAAAGTGATGATTTTGACAGGCAGCATGGTGGGCTACGCCTATGGGATGGAGTTCTTCATCGCATGGTACAGCGGAAGCCAGTTTGAGCAATTTGTGTTCCTGAATCGCGCATTCGGTCCCTACGCATGGGCCTATTGGACCATGATAAGCTGTAATGTGATCTTCCCGCAATTGTTCTGGTTCAGGAAGATTCGGCGTTCGATCCCGCTCATGTTTATTTTTGGAGTTTTCGTGAACGTCGGCATGTGGTTCGAACGATTTGTGATTGTTGTTACATCCACATCGCGCGATTTTCTACCGTCGAGTTGGGGACACTACGTTCCGACGCTCATTGATTTTGGCATATTGATCGGTAGTTTTGGACTGTTCTTCACATTGATTCTGATTTTTGTC
>JAPLFO010000048.1:15434-27115 GCA_026390635.1 Ignavibacteriales bacterium | reverse complement strand
GTCGTCGGATTAAACGGATTCGGATAGTTCTGTGCAAGCGACCAGTGCTCCGGAATATTGGAGGAGATCTTTTCGACACCGCTGAAAACCTTCAGCGTTCCCTTGTATACCCATTTTTCGACGGCCCAGCAGTACATCGATTGTGTGTAGATATTTTTTTGAGGAGTAACGGAAACGTCGTACGTACTCGCATATCCGGCGATGTGGACTACGGGACCGCAGATTTGTGTCGTGTAACTCCTGTTGAGTCCCGTTGAGTCGGAGTTGATATAGTAGTAGTCGGCAATGTCGAGCGAGTCGTACCGTGCACCGGTAGATCCGTTGAGCATGAAGAGTTTAGAGTGGGTATACGCGCTTGTGGCGTTGTGGGTCTTAATGGAATAGCCGAGCCAGCGGGCCGTTGCCACAAATAGAATATTGTTAGCGTCAAGGTAGCCCATGCCGAGCGGTTTTGACATGTCCCATTTTTTTACAGTCTGTCCGGCGATGGTCGTATCGTACGATGACGTCGAAATGGAGTCGGCAATTGTCAGTTGGAAAGCGAATTTTGTGTCCTTCGAATATCCCGTTGTCGGACTTCCAACGTAGCGGTATACAGAACGATCCGTCATGCAAGACACAAAGATCTGCTTTCCATCGCGGCTGACTGCAATACCACGGTATACGCCGGTCGGCAGATCGATTGACTGCACGGGCTGATCGTCATAGGAAAGGCCCCACGTTGTGCCTGACGCCTTAATGCCTTTGAAGATTTTTATCTCTTTCGTATTCGCCGCGGTTCCATTCACCGCACAGACATAGACGTACCCGTTGTTGTCCACGGAGAGTCCCATGATGTCCACCGTGCCGGTCTTCATACGGTAATCTGTCGATATCGTGGAATCCTTCGTCATTCTGAAAACAAGAATGTTGTGGTCGGGATCATTGTTCGCCACGTATGCAAGACTGTCGGGCGTGCAATGGACTTTGTATGCACGGAACATGGAAATTTCATCAAATCCTGAAACCCATTTTGTGAACAGTGTTGTGCTGCTGTAGGGAATGCGGTCTTTGCGTCCGCTTGTGTCCGTTGGATTACCGTAGCTCACAAGATAGTTCACCGTGCAACTGTCTTTAAGAATATTGACATCATCGTAGGCATCGGCGCGATACAGGATGCTTGGCCGGATGACGAGAGCGACAAATGCGTTGTCATTGATGGCGCTGACGCTTGCCGTCTGTTGACCCGTGGCATTCGGATAATCGGTGCCATCCCACGTCGTCAGAACTGTTTTCCATTGAGCCTGAGAGGCGAAGGACACGATGAAAAGCAATACCGCTGTGAAAGTACAATAGGTACTGAATCTGTTCATTGCGATTCTCCTTTTTGTTGGTGGATGACATCGTCACGCTAAAAAAGGAAAATTATGGGCAAATGTCAACACTTTGTCCGCGAAATATCATGAATGAGTAAAGGTCCCTCCGAATATTGACTTGTTCGCAAGAAATATCTATCTTCAATGCGATGATAATCGAAGGGCGCCCCACGATGAAACAGAAGTCCAAGTTGGTTGATTCTGAAAGCATATTCTATCCGAGCATCGGCAAAAGCAAGGCTGCCGAATTGCTGCGGAAAAATATTGCAAAGTTCTCCTCTTCAAAAAAAGATCTGCTGCTGATCGGTGAGGCTGGTGTCGGCAAATCGGCGATCGCTCGGCGAATCTGCGACGAGGATGGAAGCGCAGAGAAGACAACGCCCTTTTATGCTCTCAATCTTCGCGTGACAGACGAGAAGGACGTCGAGGCGACGCTCTTCGGCTACGAACGCGCCACGGAGAAACTGCCCTATACGTCAAAGCGCGGTGTCTTCGAACTTGCAAACGGAGGGATCGTCCTTCTGGAGGAACTGGAAGAAGCGACATTCCGTACACAGCTCCGGCTGGTGAGTATCATCAATGATCGTGCAACACGGCGTCTTGGAGGATCAAAAGCTGTCCCGGTGGAATTTCGTCTGCTCGTGACAATGAAAAATCATCCAAAGCGGCTTCTGGATGAGAAAAAAATAGTTCCGGAGCTTCAGTCATTGCTGATGCAGATGGATTTCATGGAAGTGTCTCCGTTGCGCGATCGTGTGGAAGATATTCCGGAATTGGCGCGGGTTTTTCTCCAGGATATCACGTCAGAAATCGGCGTGAAAAGCATGACATTGACCACCAATGAATTGAACGTCCTGAAGCAGCAAACATGGAAGGAGAATTTGCGGGAGCTTCGTGCCGTTGTCGATCGCTGTGTGATATTTTCTGACGACGGACGTTTTGCCCTCCCCGAAGACCTGATCGATGAGAAAACAGAAATTGCAAAAGTGTTGAATAACATCAAGGCGGGTCAGCCGTTCATTTTGGATGAGTCGTTGGACATCATCGAACGGGGGATTATCAGACGGACGTTGGAGAAGTACGATTCGAATCAATCACGCACTGCACTTTTTCTCGGAGTGACGGAACAAACGCTTCGCTACAAACTCCGGCGGCTTGGGATCGAAAGTTCGCGTCGCCGCGGTCGTGTGAAGCGCTCAGGGTGAAGAGAGAATTGAAATAATGTGATATCATAAACGGCCGCCAGGCCGTTTATTTTGCTCGGTGACCGCACCTCGACCACGCTCGGTGACCGTCCATTGTCCTGCCTACAGTTCAAATCTGATCCCAAGCGCTCCGGAAGTTTCAACCACGTCGTTATATTCGCCATGGATGCTCTTGCCTGAAAAGTAGGTCCAGAACACGTTCACGCCTCGTCCGTCGGGGATGCCGAGATGCAATCCAGCTTCTACTTCATGCCGGACGCTCCATCCGTTGATATTCAGCAATGACGGCTGGTACGCTGCATAGACTGACACAGAGTTAGCGATGCTGTGCCGGTACTCGACGCCTCCATACCACCATGCTCGCCCCAGGGAAGAGGGATCGATATGATAAATATACATCCCGCCGGCATAGAACCGGAGTGCGCCGCAGAAGGCGGCAGGTTCAAATGCAGCGACCATATCGATAAACTCCCGGCTGTAAACGATGGGATTGCGGCCATCTTTCCAGAGATGTTCAAAGTTGTCGTAATGACCATCAACCATGTGCGCACTGACGTGACTCAGCCGTAGCCGTGCAGAAAACAATCCCTGCCGCAGCGTATCCTTCATTGATGTATTGAATCCAAAAAGGTAATCGACAGCATCAACAGGAAAATGGAAATTCTCCTCGCTGCGCAATTTCGTAAAGGTGAAGAAGTCAACGCCGCAGGCAAAGACCGGCCCGGCATCCGGTGCAAAACGGAGAATGTCCAGGGAATTTCCGATATCAAGCCGGAGCGACGAATGATCCGTCAATTCACGGATGCCGACGCGCGGTTCAAAGGTGTTCGCGCGGAGCGCATGAAATAGATTTCCGGACGCGACAAAGGACCAACCCCTGTCCGGTGACTGCGATTCACTTGCCGACAGGAAAGACACTGCGGCAACAATGAGGATCGTCGTGTATGGGAAGAATCGGTTCATGTGGAAATCCATTGCGGATTGGTGAAACAAAATCCGGCATTGCAGTTGACGCCGTCGCGGGACGATGCTTCCATTCGGACATACGAAAGCGTTTCGAAAGGCATCGGGATGGTCTGATGAGCCTCGTGCACAGCGCCGGGCAAAAAGTCGGCGAGGACAATTTCATCGCTGTCGCCGACGCGTCCGGAGAGAATCCGAACCGACGAAAGATATCCGAACTCCGGTGAAGAAACTGCCTGGAATGATATTCTGTCATCTTCAATCGTCAGCGCACACAATGGACCATTGGTAATACAGGAACGACCGTCGCGCAATGCAGTGACGATGGTTGCTTCTGTAATTGAGGGCACATGCACAGCCGTCCGCATTCTTCCGAAGAGCTGCTTGTCTGCCTCGGTGATGTTCAGAAATGGAATGCCCAATTGACGGTAGCGGTTGAAATTTCCGTGAGCATCGTTCCCGGCGGCAAACCTACATCATCCCGGCGGCAATAGCGGGAAAGACGATCGAAGACCTCCAGATCCGGGCAAAGACCGGGACGACTGTTATCGCAGCATCGATTTCCGACCATTCCCCCCGTCCGAAGAAAATGCGATGGAGGAAGGGCACATGTTCCAATGGATGCGCTGCAAACGCGGCAACGGTATCGTCGATTGAGGCGACAACTTCTTTGATTGTATGCTCAGCTTTGGTGCGAAACCATCGCTCGGCGCCGTCTCCGGAGCCGGGGAAGAACCGCCGCGTACCATAAAGGAGCAAATGCACATTTTCCCTGGCGGTGTTCCAACAGGAGACTTCTTCGCCGCGCACAATTGCAAATGTTTTCTCCTCTGAGTTCAGCGTGTCGATCTCAGATTGCAGACGGTTCCACTTGGGCAGAGCCGGATCATTGATCAAATAATTATCGTCGCTGTCGTCCAGATCATAGGAATGATCGGTGATGCAGAAGAAGGAAAGCCCCATGGACTTGGAGAGCGCCACGGAGGCAGCGGGAGGCGCTCCGAATTCGACCTGATCTTCCGTGTGATAGGAATGGGTATGCGCATCTCCGAGAAACCATCCCGGAAGCCGCGGCAGCGGGGTCGGAGACACGAAGACCCTGAGCGGTCCTTTCGCGGTCGTGCGATAGTTGTCGTTTGTGCACCGGCGGCTCTTGCCGGAAATGGTATAGGTGAATTCGACGCTAATGAACAACGCTCCCGAACATTGCGGCAGGTGCCGGCTGAGAGGAACGGAGATGACGCGCCACCAGAATTTCTGCGAGATTGTTTCCGGGTCAACAGGAAGAAGTACCGTCAGAGGCTCCTGTGAACCGGCAGGCCGGACTGTCGCAATGACGCTTTCAATGTGAACCGGGAAGAGATGAGCATCCTTGATGAAGAGAAGAATAGATAAGTCCGCTCCCGGTAAAAAATATTTGAACCGGTAGTGCATTTCTGCATATCCGAAAACAGGGGGCGCTATGAGCGGAAAAGGGATCACGGTCAAAGTGTGGCGAGAAATAAGTTAATCGTCTCCTCCAGCGGAGGACAACTGCCGGAAGTTGGTTCAAACCCTCGGGAGCGGAGCGCGATTTCAATGCCGCTCTTCAAGTTCACCTCATCCTGCTTTTGAATCGCGCAAATACCTCTTGATGCAAGCTGCGAGGCAAGATATTCCTGTTCGGTCTGTCCGGGTGTTGGGATCATCAATGCTTTTTTTCCCAGAACGGCCAAATCCATAATCGTGCTGTAGCCGGGCCGTGCAATCACCACCGACGCGGAAGCGGCAAGCCTGTTCAACTCTTCAGACGGCAGGGAGGAAATTACGCGAACATTGCCCGCCAGCTTCATATTCTGTTTTCGTTCGGGTGTTCCCCGGACAACGACGGATTGCAGGGACAGTTTTTTCAGGCCTTCCAGCAGCAAATCCTCAAAGATGGTCCGTTGGGGCTCCGGCCCGGAGAGTATTGCAAGGCAGTCGATTTTTTCATCTGTTCCCGCAACGGCGCGAAAACGGGAGAGTGGGCCGATGAATTTCACATTCCCGGGTGCGTGCGATACATGCGAAAGGATTCCTGAAAGATTCACATCTCCGGGAAAATCCGGTACCCAGCAATGGGTGAACCGCTGGATGGCAAATGTATTGAGCGCCTGCAGAAGCGATTGAAAAATGCGGAACGGTGCAGGAATGAGGATGCGAAGTTGATGAGTCATATAGACTGTCGGCACGAGATCGGAGTACAATCCGAAACGATTATCGGAAATGACGGCGTCTATCGATTGTTCGCGAATGATCGGCTGCAGCGCTGCGTGCTCACGCGCAATGGAACGAAGGATCGAAGGGATTTGTCGGCCCATCGTCAGCATCATCGTGGAAGCATTTCCATAATGGATGGAGATGCCGGGCAATCGCAGAAGATGCAGATCCGGAAATTCCCGGCGCAGGAGTTCATACGGTCTTCCGTCAGCAGCGAGAATTACCTCTGCATGGTGAGAAAGAAGCTCGCGGATAATCGGAATGCAGCGGGTTGCATGCCCCAATCCCCAATCAAGCGGCGCCACAAGAACACGTTTGCCCATGGAAGTCAGTACCGCCGTCCTTTCCAGACAACCGCGCCGCCAAGAAATACGGCAAAGGGAAGAAGTACAATATAGAGAATGAAGTAGATCTCAAAATGAAAAAGATATTGCATTTCTGCCATGCGATCGGTGCGTCGGAGCGGGACGCGCAGTACACAATAGTCGCACAGGAGTTTCACGCCGAAAGAGGCGCCAACGACAACAAGATCCATTCCGAGAAAGGGGGAAAGCAGATAAAGAGCGTGCAGAAGAAATCCGACAGCCCCGATGGCGAAGCCGCTGAGACTCATGTCCTTTCCGCCGACGCCCCACCGCCGTTTCTGCCGGTAGAGCGAGCTGCTGTCGGTACACGGCTTACTTAATACGAGCGTTTCTTTCCGGATAGGGTAGCGATAGCCCCATCTGCCGCTTTGGGTGATTGCCGTAAAGAGCGCAAAGTCTTCAGTAACGCTGAACTTGATATTCCGGTAGCCGCCGACTTCGTCATACGCTTTGCGGCGGAAAGTAAAGTTGTTGCCAATGCAGCTGAGCGGATTGCCCATCGCCATAGTGGAGGATGCCAGCGCTAGAACGTACGCCCAGTCGAGCGATTGCATGCCGCCGAACCAATTGCCGTATTTCAGCAGTGTCAGGCCTGCGACGATTCCGGTAGTGTCTTCATATTGCTGGACGGTTCCGCGTATCCACGAAGGACGTACCGCGCAATCGGCGTCGGTCATCATGATAATGTCGCCGGAGGCGATGTCAATTCCCTGTGCGATGGCGTTGGCTTTCCCGCGCAGATGTCCGCCGGCGGGATGAGCGACGAACGAGCGGACATTGCTGTGTGAAGCAACAAACGGTGCGATCAGAGATGGAGTCGCATCCGTGGAATTATCGTCGACGATAATGATCTCAAACTTGTTCTTCGGATACTCAAGCTGCACGAGCGATTCAAGACACTCCTGGACGTTTTTCTCTTCGTTCCGAGCTGCGACCACAATCGAGACTGTCGGTTCATAGGTTGTGTTGTCGCGAAATCGTGCACGTGCCAATCCGATGAGCATCAGAAGCGAATGTCCGACATAGGCAGCAGTGGCAGCGAGCAGGAGTGTCGTCAGCACGGTCATACAATTTTCGAGAATGAAAAACCACGCGCGGCGATCGCTTCGATGCACCGCGGAAGCAAGGAATTAATTCTGCCGGTAGTGAGATCGTTGTCGTGGAAAACGAGAATGGCGCCGTCGTTCAATCTGTGAAGTACGGTCGAAAGAATTGCATTTTCAGACCGCCGTGTAAAATCGCCGGTCAATGTCGACCAGAGGATGACGCGAAGCCCCATGGCCCGTGCCGAGGTCCATGTCGCCGGAGTGAAGAAGCCATGCGGCGGACGATACAGTTGCGCCGGTACCACGCCGCAACGGCGGCAGGCGCTCATGCAACGCTGGATTTCATCGGACGTCCTTCTAACGGAAAATGCATCCCATCTTCGATGCTGATACCCATGAATTCCGATGGCGTGTCCGTCAGCATCTATTTTCTGCAGAAGAGCACAATTGTTTTCCACGTTTTTTCCCGTGACAAAAAAAGTGGCGGGAACAGAGAATGAGCGCAGGACATCCAGCACTTGCTGTGTGGCTGAGGGATGCGGACCGTCATCAAACGTAAGACAGATTCCGGGGGTTTCCATGCGCCAGATAATCTGGGGGAAAAGAAACTCAAGCATGTTGCCCGTGTGCGCGATCATTGTGCAACTTTGGCCGGGGGGAGCGGCGATGAATGTTGTGGTGTAGTAATTCCCAGTCTGAGAAAATCCGCGAAATAGGGACGGAGTGCTCCGGAAGCCTCAGAGAGCGACGTGAATGAAGATGTGGCAAAATACTGATACCATCCGCAATGCTTGTCGCATGCCGTCATCACATTACGCATCTCCGCTGCCTGACGGGTCTTGACAAATTCCATCAATGACGATTCTGCCATATTGATGGCGCGGTACGGCAGCACACGGCAGGGATAGTAGAGCGTACCGTCCGCATCGATGACGATGGATGAGGATGAGCAACTTCCCTGATCGATGTTCTTAAAAAAATTGTCCGGCGTCGTGATGATATTTGGGTAGCGTTTTTTTAAATCCAGCACAGTATCGCGGAATTCATAGAACTCCGGATAGTAGTCCCGCGTTCCCTCAAGATGAACCGCCGGCATGATGACGATCTTGGCGCCGGCCTGCCGGCACCGCTGGACCTTGTACTCAAGGCGTCCGATATCCTTCTGCGTGACGACTGTCTGCACGCAGACGCTTGAGCCAAAAGCCACGAATTCTTCCAGTTGATCGAACATCTCCATATTCACGTGTCCCTCATCAATGGAGATATGGAGGAAGTCGATGTACTTGCAGTACTCCCGCATTGGATAGTCGGTCGTGAGTCCACGCTCGCTGGTGGTAATCATCAGGTAGAACGGCTTTGTGCGTGTGTATTTCAGGACTTCCATGAAGTCCGGGCGGAGGAGTGGTTCTCCGCCTTCAAAACTGAGGAGGAAGATGCTCGAGTTGCCGAGGTTGTCGAGAACCTTGAATACTTTGTCTGTCGGGAGACCCGGAGATTGTTCCTGCCACAAATTGCAGAAACGGCATTTGAAGTTACAGGTCTGATTGATCTTGTAAGATGCATAAAAAGGGTAGGTTACACCATTTCCTTGATGTATATAGTTGTACCAAAGATGTTGCAGGGTTTGGGCATATTTTTTTGGAGGGAGCAAACGCATTCGTGAAGAGTCCTCTCTTATAGAGTATTGAGTATCGTTGCCCAGTGACGGTCAGTTGCTCGCATTGATCAAAATCTGGTCTTGCCTGCCGGTTGTTCGCCTTCACGCCAATCTGCTGTATGTTTTTCGCACGCTGCCGGCTGATGCTTCGTGTTAAATACTTCCGCCATCTTTTCGGGACAGTACGGCGTGGCCAACTTCTTCGTGTCAACGCAAATAGTATCGACGACAACACCCTCGGGACGGACGAAGGCCTGTTCTGGCAGTTTGATGGAATTGTCTTCATAAACGTATTGCATGAACCGTCCCCAGAGCGGAGCCGCCGCACGGCCGCCCTGACCGTCCCAATTTGTGAACTTCACACGTTGATCGTCGAAACCAACCCAGGCCGCCGCGGAGAGCGCCGGCGTATAACCGACAAACCATGCGTCGGCAAAGTCCTGCGTTGTTCCGGTTTTGCCCGCCGCAGGGTAGTGGAAGAAACTGCGCACGCGAATACCGGTCCCGCGATTCACAACGTCTTCCAGCATGGAGGTCATCAGGTACGCTGTTTCGCGGCTGAGAATTTCGCGGCGATCCGAAACGGACTCTTCAAGCACATTGCCATCCTTGTCCTCGATTCTCAGAATGGCGTTCGGGTGAACATAGACTCCTTCATTTGCGAAGACGCCGAAAGCAGCCGCCATGTCCAATGGAATAACACTTGCCGTACCAAGCGCGATTGAGTAATAGGGCGGAATATGCGTTGTGATTCCCATGCGGCGAGCATACTCGACGACTTGTTCCGGTGGCGCCAACTCCAGGATAGCATGGATGGCGACCAGATTGATGGACTCGCGCAGTCCTTCGCGCATTGTATATTTGCCGCCGATGCTGCCGTCAGAGTTTTCCGGTTTCCAGTACGACTTGTCCGCCATGGGAATGGAGACCGGTTCATTCAACAGTTCAGTGGAGGGCGCATAGCCGTTGTCGATAGCGACGGTATAAACGAATGGCTTGAAGGATGATCCCGGCTGCCGCTCGATCTGCGTTGTGTGATTCAGCCCATACTTGAATGACCGAAAGTCCGAGCCGCCGACCATCGCTCGGATACCACCGTTGTGCGGATCGACAACGATGAATCCAACTTGCAATCCCTGCCAGAGAGTTTTCACCGAATCAATGAACGGCTGGTGTACTTTGAGAGCCTTCATGATGCTGTCGCGTTCGTGTGAAGATGTTGCGCGACGGTAGACAAACGTCTCACGGATTGTCTTGTCCAATGCCAGAGCGAGGACGTCCTGATGCCGTGCCCAATTCCACGATTTGTTGAAGATCAACTGTTGTTCGGCGAGGTGCTCTTCGACAGCCCGGTTTGCATGGCGCTGCATTCTGCTGTCGATGGTCGTGTAGACCGACAGCCCGTCTTTAAAAATATTGAAGCCAAGTTTCTCCGCTTTCTGCAAAAGCGACTGGCGAATATACTCGACAAAATGCGGCGCTATTCCGGTAAGTGTTCGTTGGCTGATCGAATTGATCTGGAGCGGCGAAGCCTTTGCGGAGGCGGCTTGTACATCCGTGAGGCATCCGTTTCTTGCCATGAGAGAGAGAACAAGATTGCGACGTTCGATGGCGCGTTCGGTATGACGGAGGGGATCGTAGTAGAACGGTCCCTTCGCCATCCCGATCAGCAATGCGCTCTCCGCCAGCGTCAAATCGGCCGGTTGCTTTCCAAAATAGGTGTACGACGCGGCAGCAATGCCGTCCGCGCTCCGCCCGAGATAGATTCAGTTGAAATAGAGCTCAAGTATTTCTTTCTTCGTATATGTGCGCTCAATTTGCACAGATGTGATAAATTCGCGAAGCTTGCGCGTCATTTTATCGAAAGCGTTTTCACGCGCTCCCTGCAAATTGTAGAGATTGCGGGATACCTGCTGAGTGATGGTCGATGCTCCTTCGCGCAGTCGCAAGGTCAACAAATTCTTGATCATCGCCCGAATGAATCTCCATGGCGTCACGCCCCAGTGCGTGTAGAAATCCTTGTCCTCGGTGGAGATCAATGCATCGACGGTGCCCTTCGAGACTTTTTCCAGGGGAACGTACGTTCGGTTTTTAAAATAGAATTGATCCAGTACTTCGCCGTCAATGGAATAGACCTTCGTGGCCAATTCCGGCGTTGGATTTTCCAGTTGTTCCAGTGAGGGGAGCCCCGAAACGACATATACGGTGTAGAGAATGGTAATCAGAACGCCGAGGCCGATAAGTCCACCGATGATCATGTTCTCGCGTCGGCTGCGCGGACGTTTCTGCGTGGTCATTTTTCTGCGGAACGCAGGATCATTGAAATACTGCTTCATTTTCTCTGAACTAAATCCGCTTGTCGGTGTCTTTGCCATAGTCAGTGCAATCGTAAAAATCATTTGAACGTTCTTCTTTCAGCGGGCACCTCGGCTACGCTCGGTGTCCGCTTCGTTTCATATTCTCACTTCGACCCAGTGAACGAGCGTGGCTCGACTACGGTTGCCGAGCGGAGCCGAGGCACGGTTGCCAGTTTCTCCATCGGTTCCTTTTCTCTTTATTCTTTTTCCTTTCAATTTTACTCCTGCCAATGCTTCAGTTCAATTGTGCTTCCGTCAAACTCGGCATAGGTGTCGTGCTCCAGCCAGTCTCCGAGATTGACATACACGCCGTTTTCGATGTGCTGTACCAGCGGCTGATGGCGGTGTCCCATCACAACAATATCCGCACCCTCATGAATTTTTCTAGTCGCTTCAATAAGCATTCCATCCGTCTCGCCGTAGTCCTTGCGGGCCGTGTACGTGCGGCTGGCGTGGGAAGACGCCTTCGCAATGGCTGCTGCCCAATCCGGATGA
>JAPLFO010000048.1:5365-15326 GCA_026390635.1 Ignavibacteriales bacterium | reverse complement strand
AGGACGATGTTGACGCGATTGCGGAGGATACTTTTTAGAATCCTGTAGCCGGTGTCCCGCAGTGCGAGTCCATCACCGTGGTGGAGAAAGATTATTTTACCATGGAGTTCCACCATGAGAGGATCTTTGTGGACGGGGATGCCAAGGTCTTCCGGAAAGAACTTCTGCAGCCAGAAATCATGGTTGCCTGCAAGGTATTCCACCGTGATACCGCTTTCGACAAGGTGTCCGAGAGCTGACAGCACATGATGGTACCCGCGGGGAACGACATGACGGTACTCGAACCAATAGTCGAACAAATCGCCGAGAATGAAAAGTCGTTCGCCATTCGCGGCAACATGATACAGGAACGCGAGAAAACGGCGTTCCTTTTCCTTCTCGTGTTTGGGGCTCTGAAGGCCGAAATGAAGATCGGATATGAAAAAAGTGCTTTTCATCATCGCACGTGAATTTGAATTGTGACCGGCTGATTGAAATGGTTACACCATCCCTTTTCATCGGAACAGAAGAAATACGAGAGTGACCCGCGAAGATGCAGAATTCCCGGCGGAGTCGATGGTGGTACTCTAAATCCAAATGTCAGAGGTCGCGTCGGATCCAGATGTCCTGTGCCGGAATCAATCGCAAACCCGAGTGTGTCGCTCGTTGCAACCGATTGTTGCGCTGCAAAAGAAAATTCCGGCGAGGGATCGGCATTCACATGCACGCCGTCGACAGGAGAGAGTAAAAAGGTGAGAAGAATATGTTTACCGGGAGAGCAAACAGAATCCGAAACGGCGGCGGTGTACCGGACATATTTGTTTTCCGGGGTTGCTGAATCCGCCGTGGAGAGCGCCGGCCCGCAGAACAGAAAAAGGATCGCATGACAAAGCATTTTCATGACGCAGCACCTGCGCGTTTGGTTGCCAGAAATGGGTCATCAATCTGCTGCAGGAGTACCAGGCCGACAATAAAAAAAACTCCGACAGAAAGGATGGATATTCTCTGATTGCCGGTTGCGTACGAAATCAAACCGAACAAAAACGTCCCGATAACGGCAGAAGATTTTCCGCACACTCCATCATAAAAACCGAAAAACTCCGCTTCGCGTTCCTTCGGCGTCAGCAGCGCCATCAAACTGCGGCTGGCCGATTGCGACGCACCGAGGCAGCTGCCGGCGAGTGCACCGATCACGTAGAACGCCTCTTTGGATCGGACGAAGAACGCGGCGGTGACGACCAAAAGCCAGAGAATCAGGTTAATATCGATGGTCTTTTTCGGCCCGATCTTGTCCGCGACGATGCCGAAGAAGATCGATCCGAGAATTCCAGAACCCTGAACAATCGCAAAAAGTATCATAATCTCCTGCAGGGTAAAGGAGAGTGATTGTTGCGCATACAGCGAGGCGAAGGAGATTACCGTGAGAATGCCGTCATTGTAAATGAAGAAGGCGAGAAGAAATCGCGCTGTCTGGCGATAGTTCCGAAGATGATGGATGGTGGAATTAACCCGTTCCAATCCGGCCTGGATGTATGATGGGCGGTATTCGCAGTGCTTCTTGTGATCGCGCAGGAAGAAAAAGAGGGGTGCGGAAAAAACAAGAAAAATCCCGGCAGCAATAGCGAAGCTCCAGCGGACATTGCCGAGGTTCGATGGAATGAATCCGGCGGCATAGAGAGGCATCGCCACGAGGAGCGTTGTCAACGATCCGAGATATCCCATGGCAAATCCGTAGCCAGAGACACGCCCGTAGCTTCGCTCGGATGTCAGGCCGGGGAGGAAGGCGTCGTAGAAAACAATGCCGCCTTCGAATCCGACATTGGCGAGTATGAAAAGAATCATGCCGGTAAGGACCAATGCTGACGATGGTGAATCCAAAGAGAAACCGTTTGCGCCGGCTGGAAAAATCTGCGGCCGCACCGAGAACCGGTGCGACGAGGGCAGTGAGAAGCATCGAAATGCTGACCGCAAGCCCCCAAAGAAAATCGCCCCGCCCGCTGCCGCCGGCGACGACGTCCTTGAAGTAGAGAGAGTAACCCACCGCCACAATCATCACGGAGAATGATGTGTTGGCAAAATCGAATAGCGTCCAGACGAAAATCTGAAAGCGCGACGAGGCGGCGGTGTTCATTCTACGGCGTGTGCCCCTTCTTTTTTGCCGACTCGGCAACATCGAGAAGTCCGCGGCCGGTTTTATGGAGCGAGCCGTCTTTCTTCATTTCCTGCAGGATGTGGTCCAGGATGCCATTGATGAACTGCCAGCTCTTTTCCGTGCTGTAGCGTTTTGAAATTTCAATCGCTTCGTTGATGGTGACTTTTGGAGGAATGTCATCAAAATACTGCAGCTCACAGATGCCCATGCGCAGCAGTAACCGGTCTATGAGTGCGATTCTATCAAAATCCCAGTTTGCAGCCCGGTTCCGGATGATGGCATCCAACGCTGCCTGATGCTCGACCGTCAGTGTGAAGAGCCGATCAGTGAACTGGCGATCCGGCGAATCGGCAGGAATGTCTTCAAAAATGGTTGCAAGGATGTGAGGCACAGGATCTTTTGACAGTTCATGTGCATACAATGCCTGCATCACTTTTTCGCGCAACGCCCGCCGCTTCTGTGTGTGAGGTGAAGTGCTCACGCCGTTCCTTTCGCGCTCAACTCGCCGAGACGCCCGGAGAGATTTGAGGTACCGGTGTAGAGACGTTGGATGGCACCGACCCGGAGGATTCGTTCTTCGGCAATCCTATTGGATGCTTCATAGGTCGGAATGTTCTCCCGCTTTGCCATTGCAAAGACCCGCTTTAGAATATCGTATATTCCCTCGGCCTGCTTCATGACACGCGCTTGATCGTAGCCGCTCAGCTCTGCGCTGACATTCATCACTCCGCCGCAGTTGACGGCATAGTCGGGAGCGTAGAGGATGTTTTTCTGGATAAGCATGAGTCCATGTTTGTCCTGGTCCAGTAACTGATTATTTGCGCCGCCGGCGATGACTTTGCATTTCAGGCGGGGGATGGTTGTGTCGTTCAAAATTGCCCCGAGCGCGCATGGCGCAAACACATCGGCGTCCACGTCGTAGATATCGTCCGGTTTCACATACTTCGCCTTGACTTCTTTCGCCAGGGCATGCGCCTTTTCTTCAAATATGTCGCTGACAAACAACTTCGCTCCCTCTTTTGCGAGATATCTGCAGAGGTACGTAGCAACATGCCCGGCACCCTGGACAGCGATCTTTTTCCCTTTCAGTGAATCGTTGCCCGTTATTTCATGAATCGCGGCTTTCATGGCCGAGTAGACTCCAAATGCCGTGACCGGGGAGGGATCGCCGCTGCCGCCCAACGCCGGAGAAACGCCGGTGACATACTTGGTTTCCATCCTGATGTATTCCATGTCCCGCACATCCATACCGACATCTTCAGCAGTGATATAGCGTCCGTTCAATCCATCCACGAAACGCCCATATGCTCTGAAAAGCAATTCCGTTTTCTCTTTCTTGGAATCGCCGATGATGACGGCCTTGCCGCCGCCATGGTTCAGGCCGGCAATCGAGTTCTTATAAGTCATGCCCTTGGACAGCCGGAGGACATCCCGCAGTGCCTCATCATCGGAGACATATGTCCACATTCTTGTGCCACCCAGTGCCGGACCGAGGGTAGTGCTGTGAATTGCAATGATCGCGCGCAGTCCTGAATTTCTATCAGAACATACGACGATTTGTTCATGATTGTCTTGAGCTAATTGGTTGAAGAGTTCCATAGTTTGCCTGCCTGTAGGAGATAGTAGAGTGGAACAAAGTACTAAAAAATGAGACAGGAGGCAAACGATAGCTGGTCTTGTTATTCTTAGGAAACTGTGCTATTATACAAAAATGCTGGCAAAATTCTTTCAGTTATCGAAATATCCCAATCTGGATGCCGGGGTCCTGCAGCGGAATCTTCGCGCCCATATCATGGACGGATCGTTCTTCGGATTCGCCATGAGCTTCGTCTCTGTGAACACCATTATGCCGGTCTTTGTCCAGCAGCTGGGAGGCAACAGCGTTGCGATCAGCAGCGTGCCGGTCCTCTGGACTATAGGAGTAAACCTTCCTCAGGCGCTCCTTGTCCGGTTCACCCATCGCGGCACCGAGGGGGCGAAACCGTATCTGCTCCGCTATGGGCTTGTGCATCGATTCTCGTTTCTGGCAATCGCGCTCTTTACGATCATTGCCTCGCCGCGGATAACGTCCTCCTGGATGGTTGCTTCGCTGCTCTTTATGATCTTTGCGGCGGCAGTGTCCGGCAGCATGGCGATACCGCCCTGGTTTCAGGTGTTCACAAAAACCACCCCTGTTCGAATCCGTGGACGGTTGATTGCTCTGCGTCAGATTCTCAGCTCTGCTTTCGGAATACTGGGAGGATCACTTGTCGCGTTCATTCTTGCAACAGTGCCGACACCAATCAATTTTGCCATTCTCTTTTTCCTTGCCTTCGTCTTCGGTCTGTTTTCCTATGGATACCTGCGTACGCTGAAGGAGCCGCCTTCTTCAGAGACACGCGAAAAAGATGCTGAAATCCAACCGCCGCATGCGTGACGTCATTATTGTCGATGCACTCGCCCTGATGTCGATGACGGCGGGGGCGTTCTACGCCGTGTATGCAATCGAAAAATTCCAGCTTCCCGCGTCCTACGCCGGCACCTTCACCGTATTGGTTATGGCAAGCATGGTTGCAGGGAATGTTGTCTTCGGTTTTCTGGCAGACCACTTCGGACACAGAGTAAACTGGCTGCTACTGTCAGTCTGTTCTGCAGCAGCGAGTATTATGGCTATTGTTGCAGCAAACATCCTGGTCTATGGGCTCGTCTTCTTTTTCATGGCATGCTCAACAAGCCTCCAAGGGATTTCCCGTTTGTCATTGATTGCGGAGCTCTGTACGGAAGCCGAACGGCCTGTCTATATTGCTCTGGTGAATACCATCACCGCACCGGCTGTGTTCGTTGGAATCTTCTGCGGCGCACTTGCCCGGTGGTACGGCTATCCGGTCGTGTTCGGCATTGCAACCGTTCTGGCTTGTGCGGCGTGTCTTTGGACGTATTTTTTCGTTGAGGAACCCCGTTCGATTGGAGGCAAAGCCGTATGATTCTCATGCTCGGTGATTCTATTACTGCAGGATTTGATACGGGAAAGTACTTTCCGGCTTACGATGTTCTGAACGAAGGAATATCCGGGGATAACACAGACCTCGTCATCGCCCGGCTTCATCGTGATGTTATCGCCCAGAAGCCTGATGTTATTTTCATCCTGATCGGGACCAATGATATGGCAAGTCTGTTCCCGAATGAGAAGACATTGTCAAATTTCGAGACAATTCTTTCAGAGATTCAAAGGGCGCTTCCGGCAGCAAAGGTATTCGTTCAGTCCATCTTGCCGACACGTGAGCTGGAGAACAGACCGATATCACGAATCGAGTTTCTCAATAACGCTATCCGTTCCATAGTGCTGGAAAAGGGAGCGCAATTTCTCGATCTGACGAAAGAATTTACCGGGCGCGATGGACAGATTCCCGTTGAATGGAGTGAGGATGGTCTTCATTTGACGGACAAAGGATACGACCGCTGGGCTTCTTATCTACGAAAGGTATTTGCAGAATGCGCGTGACGGCAATTAAGCAACTGGACAATGAAACACTCAATTTCACCTGGGACGACGGACTGGTTTCACCGCTCTCACTGAAGCGGCTTCGGGATACCTGTCCATGCGCCGGATGTCAGGGGGAGACGGTATTGCTCCATACATACGCACCACAGGAACAGCCGGTGCTTCCGGGAAAATATGATGTTGCACGCATTCAGCCGGTGGGGATGTATGCGATACAAATACTCTGGAAGGACGGGCATGACACCGGGTTATATCCGTGGGAATATTTACGGGCGATGTGTGAATGTCATGTGCCCGGCGTAAATGATGCACAACGGAATAACGACTACAAGGAGGAGATGTGAACACATTGAAAGAAGAACAAGCGCTGCTCATTGCAACAGCGAATCTCGCAAAGGAAAGCGCCTATGCACCGTATTCGAATTTTCGTGTCGGCGCCGCACTGATGACCGATGAAGGAGACGTTTTTCATGGATGCAATGTGGAAAACTCCTCCTACTCGATGACGATCTGCGCAGAGCGCAACGCGTTGTTCCAGGCGGTGGCAAAGGGGAAAAAGAAATTTCGTGCCATTGCCATCACCTCCGATGATGCCGGCTTCATCACTCCGTGCGGGGCGTGCCGTCAGGTACTGTCGGAATTCAATCCGGACCTCGAAATCATTCTATCGACCGCCGGAGGAGACAAGAAGATCACCACTTTGAGTAAATTGTTTCCCGTGCCGCCGGAGCTGAAGAAGCTTGCACGGAAACCAAGAAAGACAGGGAAGAAGTAATGAAGCGTGCTGTTCTGGCAACCCGGCGGCAGCCGAAAATCAACGGCATCAGGCGCGGATTTGCAGAGGTGCTCGAGCTTTTCGCCAACGATGCCGATTCCATACCGTTCGAAACGATGGAAATCGAAAGCGGTGTGGCTGCTACTCCGCTTTCCATTCAGGAATTGATGGACGGAGCTGCAACCAGGGCAAGATCAGCATATGACGCCGCGAAGACGAACCTGCCGGACGGTGATACATTGCTTGCCGTCGGTGCCGAAGGTGGACTCTGGCGCACGGACACGACGGCGTTCCTGCAGAGCTGGGTATGCATTTACGACGGCAGTGTCATGCATTTTGGCAGTTCAGGAGCGATAGAGATCCCATTCGCTTTGAGCCGGGAAGTTTTCGAGAATGGCCGCGATCTTGGCATGGTCATCGACCGGTTTGCAGAACAACATGACGTGCGGAGCAAGCAAGGAACGTGGGGTGTGTTGACAAAGGATCTCGTTACGCGTGAGGATTCTTTTGCAGAAGCGGCGCGACATGCATTGATGCCATTTTTCCATTCCACGGTCTATGAGAAGGATGTCTCATGAGCAGGAAACTGTTTGTGTTGGGGAGGAGGAGGCGCTGAAGTTCCCGTAGCTCACAGATCGTGTGAAAACATACATCCTTGAGACTGTCATTCCGGCGAGCCCACCGGTTCTATTTTGCGGGATTTGAGGATGAAGGACATACTCTGGAAACGTTAAAAGGCATCGGCGATCGTTTGAGGAAAAACGTATGAGGATCTCATCAACAAAGGTGAAGTTGTTTCTAGTGTCCGCGACAAGCATCATCGTGCTCTGCATGGGGTTCTTGATGGTGTTCGATCCGCAGAGGACCGCCGGTATCGGTCAAACATTCCGCTTCTGGATTTTTCTTGCCGGCATGCTTGCCTTCAGTGGTCTGGTGTTCTTTGATTTCATGCTCGACCGCAAAACATCTGCGGCGATACAAGAGTTGCGCGAGGTAGTGCAATGCGTGCGTGCCGGCGATCTATCCCGCCGGATCTCCCGAACGGGTTCGGACGACGTCGGACAATGCGGCGCCGAAATCAATTCATTGATGGAATCGCTGGAAGCAGATCTGGCACAATTGAAAAAACTTGAGCATCTCAGGAGCGAATTCCTTGGCAATGTCTCTCACGAACTGAGGACGCCGATCTTTTCACTGCAGGGAATGATCGAAACGCTCCTGAACGGGGCGATCGACGGGTCGGCTGTAGACCGCGAGTCTCTTGAAAAAGCGCTGCGCAATTCAGATCGGTTGAGCAGCCTCCTCAACGGTTTGATCGACGTTTCCCGGATCGAATCCGGAGAGATGAAGCTGCAGTATCGCTACTTTAATGCGGCAGAGTTCCTGAGGACGTGCATCGCAGAAATGGAATCCCAGACACAATTGGCGGGAATCACTCTGCGCTCAGAGATTTCTTTGGAAGAGGGGACAGAGATGTATGGGGATCGCGACCGCCTTCGTCAAGTTATGAAGAATCTAATTGAAAATGCAATTCGATATTCCGGCGAGGGAAAGGGTGTTACCGTCATCGCGTCCGAAAGAGAGAAACTTGTCGAGATTTCAGTGGTGGATGAAGGTATCGGCATCGAAGAGGAACATCTGTCGCAGATTTTCGAGCGATTCTATCGTGTCGACAAAGTTCGTCCAACGACCGGAGGCGGAACGGGCCTGGGTCTGGCCATCGTCAAGCACATTCTCGAAGCACACAGGTCATTCATCACCGTCAAGAGCGAGCCGGGCAAAGGATCGTCATTTACCTTTGCCATCAACAAATAGTCACGGAATGGCTCTTCGCTCCAAGTTGCCTCGACTGCGCTCGGCAACCGGTTACGATTGATTCTCGAAGGGAGACTTTGTATATTTTTTTGTTTTGAAGCAAATTCAGTAAAATAATTTTTGACCAATCTGACAAAACCCTATGATGTTTGAACAGATAGTCTTCACTATTCTCGCTGTTGTGGCAGCCGCGTCGGCAGTGCTGATGTTGCTGCAACGGAATCCGGTCAATTCCGCCCTTTTTCTCATCGTCAATTTCTTCTGTATTGGGGGTCTCTATCTTACACTCCGCGCCCAGTTTATTGCGATGGTCCATATCATCGTGTATGCGGGAGCGATCATGGTGCTCTTCCTCTTTGTCATCATGCTCCTCAATCTGGGTGATGAACGGCGTTTGCGCGAAAATCTTTCTTTCAAAACATATATCGGCATCGGTTGCAGCTTGCTTCTATTTCTCCAACTGCTGTATATTTTCGGTGTCCGGGGGCGAATGCCGATCATGCCACTNGATCGGCACAGTGGAATTTCTCGGAAAAATTCTCTACACCACGTTTCTCTTTCCTTTTGAAATGACCTCACTGCTGCTGCTGGCGGCCATCGTCGGTGCAGTCATGCTCGCAAAAAAGAAGATACCAGAATGATCTCTATTGAGTATTACCTCCTCCTTTCCGCCTTCATGTTTTGTGCAGGCGTCGTCGGCGTTTTGGTGCGCCGCAATGCAATTGTGGTGTTCATGTGCATTGAGCTGATGTTGAATGCGGTGAATTTGACTCTGATCACATTCTCGGCATATTTCGGTGATCCCCGCGGACAGGTACTCGTATTTTTTGTTATGGTGGTCGCCGCCGCGGAAGCCGCCGTCGGGCTTGCAATCGTGATTGCATTGTTCCGCAACAAGCTGACAGTCAATATCGACGAAATCAATATTCTCAAATGGTGAGTGCGCGAACAACGCTATGGTAATGTACGTCAGTCTCATTCCGTTGCTCCCGCTGGCTGGATTTCTTCTTCTCGGCCTGACGGGATCGAAAATAAAATCCGAAAAAGTGATCGGATCCATCGGCACTCTCGCGGTGGCAATTCCATTTTTCATCGCCTGTGCGATTTTCATGGAGATGCTCGGTGCGCCGGTTGAAGACCGGTCACGGGTGGTGCGTCTCTTCTCATGGATCGCAGCGGGGACATTGTCGATCGATGTTGCCTATCAGGTCGATCAGCTTTCGATCCTGATGACGCTGA
The DNA here is from genome assembly GCA_026390635.1 of Ignavibacteriales bacterium. Taxonomy (GTDB): domain Bacteria; phylum Bacteroidota; class Ignavibacteria; order UBA10030; family UBA8401; genus JAPLFO01. The sequence goes on along the minus strand of JAPLFO010000048.1, from coordinate 5,885 downwards.
TTGTCACGGGCGTGGGCGGCCTCATCCATGTCTATTCTATTGGTTACATGCACGGCGATCGCGGATTCTGGCGCTTCTTCGCCTATTTGAATCTCTTCATTTTTGCGATGTTGAATCTTGTCCTCGCGAGCAACTATCTTCTCATGTTTCTGGGGTGGGAGGGAGTGGGACTTTGTTCGTACCTGTTGATCGGATTTTGGTACGAAAAAAATTTCGAAAAAGGAACAACCGGCGACGCGGCGAAGAAGGCATTCATTGTCAATCGCATCGGCGATTTTGGATTCCTGCTCGCGATGTTTCTCCTTTTCACGACCTTCGGATCGCTGAACTTCGGTGATGTATTCGTCCAGGCGCGCATTCTTCCGGTCGGCGAATCGACAGTGACGTGGATAACATTGCTGCTCTTTCTTGGCGCCACCGGAAAGTCTGCGCAGATCCCATTGTATGTCTGGCTGCCGGACGCTATGGCGGGTCCGACACCGGTCAGCGCACTCATCCATGCGGCGACGATGGTAACGGC
>JAPLFO010000048.1:0-5334 GCA_026390635.1 Ignavibacteriales bacterium | reverse complement strand
CCATGCGGCGACGATGGTAACGGCGGGTATCTACATGGTGGCCCGCAGCTCGATACTCTTTGCGCTCGCGCCCGGGACGCTGCAGGTGGTGGCGATCGTCGGCGCGGCAACGGCGCTCTTTGCGGCGACGATCGGACTGGTGCAGAACGATATCAAGAAAGTGCTGGCATACTCTACGATCAGCCAGTTGGGATATATGTTTCTTGCGCTCGGTGTCGGCGCATTTGCATCCGGGCTGTTTCACGTAATGACGCATGCATTCTTCAAGGCACTGCTCTTCCTCGGTTCGGGTGCCGTGATCCACGCGATGCACGAAGAGCAGGATATTCAACGCATGGGCGGCCTGAAGAAATCGATGCCCGTCACCTATGCAACGTTTTTGATCGGTGCCATTGCCATTTCCGGCATTCCGCCCTTCTCCGGTTTCTTCAGTAAGGACGAAATTCTCTGGAAGGCCTTCAGCAACGGATCGGTACTTCTCTGGCTTGCCGGTGCGTGCGGCGCGGTGCTCACGGCGTTTTATATGTTCCGGCTTGTGAGTCTAACGTTTGAAGGTCATCCCCGCTATGATGAACACCATGTGCATCCCCACGAAGCACCGCGGAGTATGACCATTCCGCTTGTGGTGTTGGCGGTTCTCTCTGTCATCGGCGGATTCATCGGAATTCCTGCCAGTCTTGGCGGCGGGAATCAGTTCGAGCACTTTTTGGAGCCGGTGTTTGCTCCGGCAAATGCAAAACTCGCATTGCCGGTGCACGATGCCGCGGCGATGGAGTACGTTCTAATGATCGTGTCGGTGCTGATTGCCGCCGGCAGTATTGTCGCAGCGCGATATGTCTATCTGCGCAGGACAGAGATTGCTGATGCAGCCGCCGGGCGCTTCCCGCGGATCTATAGGATTCTTTTCAACAAGTACTACGTGGACGAAATCTATGATGCGGCGATCGTCACGCCCATCGAAAAAACATCTGAAAAATTGCTCTGGAATATTATTGACGAGCGCATCATCGACGGGACGATCAACGTCACGGCAAAAATGTCCGCCTTCATCGCAGAAATTCTGCGGCGCATCCAAACGGGGGTGACAGGAACGTATGCCATCTTTTTTATCGTCGGCGTATTGTTTGTTATTAGCTGGCTTTTTGTGCGCTAACACAAAATCGAATCACAGGACAGTATCGTCATGCTCTCATTCGTGCTCTTCTCGCCGTTCTTGGGAATTCTTTTGCTGGCGCTTGTGCCGAAAGGGAAGGCGTCCATCGTAAAGATCGTTGGCATCGCTTCGTCGCTCCTGACATTTCTTCTCTCACTTGCGGTGTACTGGCACTTCAATCCGTTGTCGGCTGAATTGCAGTTCGTGGAGCAATTGCCATGGATCCACAGCCTTGACATGAACTATATCGTCGGCGTGGACGGTATGTCGCTGCTGCTTCTCGTCCTGACCACCTTCCTCACACCGATTGCTCTTGTCGCATCTTGGAATTCGATCACGGATCGTCTCAAGGGATATGTGGTATGCATGCTGCTGTTGGAGGTGGGAATGATCGGCGTGTTTGTCGCCGTTGATCTTTTCCTCTTCTACGTCTTCTGGGAGGCAATGCTGATCCCGATGTATTTTATTATCGGCATCTGGGGAGGCAAGGATCGCATCTACGCGGCTGTGAAATTTTTCCTCTATACGATGGCAGGCAGTTTGTTGATGCTCATTGCCATCATCTCCCTCGCATACTATGCATCGACAGTACCGCAGGGACAATTTACCACCGACCTCCGAAAGCTGATGGCAATTGCGCCGGGCATCGCTTCGCCGATGCAGGCCTGGATGTTTCTCGCGTTCGCACTCTCCTTTGCGATCAAAGTGCCGCTCTTTCCATTCCACACATGGTTGCCGGATGCGCACGTGCAGGCGCCGACCGCGGGCAGCGTCATCCTTGCCGGTGTTCTTTTGAAGATGGGAACGTACGGTATGCTCCGATTCTGTTTGCCTCTTTTCCCCTTCGCTTCGTTCCAGTTTGCGCCATATATCTGTGTACTCGCCGTCATCGGCATCGTCTACGGAGCGCTCGTGGCGATGGTGCAAACGGATATTAAGAAGCTCGTCGCATATTCCTCTGTCAGTCACCTCGGCTTTGTTGTGCTTGGGATCTTCTCCATGACGGAGGAGGGGATTCAGGGTGGCATTCTGCAAATGATTAATCATGGATTGTCCACCGGTGCGCTCTTCCTTATCGTCGGGATGATTTACGACCGGCGGCACACCCGCGAGATTTCTGAATTCGGCGGCTTGTCGAAACAAATGCCTGTCTTTGCGTCATTCTTTATGATCACGATGCTCTCATCGATCGGTCTGCCCGGACTTAATGGTTTTGTGGGAGAGTTCTTAATTCTTCTTGGTTCATTCAAGTCATCGTTTCTCGGGACGCATGTCTTTACCATCGTCGCTGCCAGCGGTGTTGTTTTTGCCGCGGTGTATATGCTCTGGATGTTCCAGCGCGTGATGTTCGGGACGCTGAAGAATCCGGCGAACCAGAATCTTCCCGATCTTTCTGTTCGTGAAATCGGGCTGCTCATTCCGATTATGATATTCATTGTCTGGATCGGGATCTATCCCACAACATTCCTGCGCCCGCCGGCGGCATCGACGGCGAAGCTTGTCAAAATGCTGGAACAGACGCGGAATGGTGAGACGTTGATGAAAGGCTCACGAGAGAAATGAGCCAGGTCATACGAAAAATGTTGAGACGGATTTCTCTGGTGGCAGTGCTGCTCTGCTCGGTGAGTTCATTGACGTGGGCGCAAAGTGAAGTGACAATCCTGCCGGTGTCGCCGGTAATGATTCTGCCGTTCGTGCTCTTTCTGGCGGCCATCGCACTGATGCCGTTTTTCCAGAAAAAATGGTGGGAGCAAAATTATCCGGCAGTGTCATTTTCTCTCGGCGCTCTTGTTGTGGTATATTATCTCTTTGCGATTCACAACGCGCCGCGCCTGTTGGTGACACTGCATGAATATATCAGCTTCATTGTATTGATCGGGTCGTTGTTTGTGGTGTCCGGCGGTATTCACTTTCGTCTGCGCGGCAAAGCGACACCGCTGGCAAACGTGGCGCTGTTGGCATGTGGCGCGATCATTTCCAATCTGGTCGGAACGACCGGGGCATCGATGCTCTTGATCCGGCCATATATCCGTGTGAACAAATACAGGATCCGTGCACATCACGTTGTCTTTTTTATCTTCATCGTCAGCAATGCGGGCGGCGCGTTGACGCCCATCGGCGATCCGCCGCTGTTTCTTGGATATTTGAAAGGCGTACCATTTTTCTGGGTGCTGACGAAAACATGGATCGCATGGCTTTTTGTCATCGTGTCGTTGCTAGGCATGTTCGCAATTCTGGATTACCGGCAGTACCGGCATCTGACGAAGCACGTTCAGCACGAAGTGGAGCGCGCCGGAGAAGAACCGCGCGTTGAAGGCCTGGCCAATCTCGGTTTTCTTCTCGCCATTCTGATCGGCGTTTTTATTCAGGATCCGATCGGTGTGAGGGAATTCATTATGATTGCTGCTGCCATCGGTTCGTACTATACGACGGCGAAATCAGTGCACACAAAGAACGATTTCAATTTCCAACCGATCCGTGAAGTCGCCATCTTGTTTGTCGGAATATTTGCGACAATGATTCCGGCGCTCGATTGGTTGACGCTGAACAGTCGCACGCTCGGCTTGGAAACGCCGGCGCAGTTCTACTGGGGAAGCGGACTGCTTTCATCGTTTCTGGATAATGCGCCCACGTATTTGAATTTCTTGACCGCAGCCTTCGGTTTGCACGGGATGAGCGTGGAAAACCCGGCGCATATGACGGCATTCCTGAACGATCATTGGCAGTTTGTGCAGGCCGTATCGCTCGGATCGGTCTTCTTCGGTGCGTGCACATACATCGGCAACGGCCCCAATTTTATGGTGAAGTCGATCGCCGAGCAGTCGGGAGTGGCGATGCCGACTTTTTTCGGATATATCGTCAAATTCACGCTGGTATATTTGCTTCCGATCTATGGCGTCGTCTGGTTTTTATTCTTTAGAATATAGTTTCGCGAGGAAGTGAACATGGATTTCTCCTATGCAGAATTGTTGGAAGTCTCACCGATCCTGACGCTCTCCGCCACGGCTCTGCTGGGATTGCTGGTCAAGGCGGCAGTCCGCAAGTCTGAGCGGATAGTTTTTGTAATAAGCCTGATAGGTATTCTGCTGAGCGCGTGGTGCTCGATCGCCATCTCCGCGCACATGACGACCGCTTTTTCCGACATGATGCTGGTCGGCGGTTATGCGAGCTTCTTCCAGCTTCTCTTTTTGATTATCGGATTCTTCACAATCGTTCTTGCCGAGCCGTACATCCGAAAGACAAATATCTACCATGCGGAGTTTTACATTCTCGTACTGTTCGCTGTCATCGGAATGATGCTGATGGGCGGTGCGGCGGACCTGATTGTCATGTTTCTCGGATTAGAATTGATGTCGATCTCGTTCTACGTGCTTGCAGGATTTTCACGCACAAACGACCGCTCCAATGAAGCGGCGTTGAAATATTTTCTACTGGGTGCGTTCGCCACTGGATTTCTGTTGTACGGGATTGCGCTTCTCTATGGTGCGGCGCGATCGACAAATCTGATCCGCATCGGGATGGTGTTTCCAATAATCGCCACGCATCCCTGGGCGATAGCAGGCCTTGGGCTTTTGTTGATCGGTTTCGGATTCAAAGTTGCCGCGGTGCCGTTCCATATGTGGGTGCCTGATGTGTATGAGGGTGCCCCGACCCCCGTTGCCGGACTGATGTCAACCGGCGGAAAAGCCGCTGCATTCTCCGCAATGATTTTGCTTTTTGCCATTCCGATTTCGGGAGGAGTGACGCGATTGATCCAAGTGATCGCCGTTCTCGCGGCGGCATCGATGGTTGTGGGGAACATTTTCGGTCTGGCCCAGACAAACCTGAAACGGATGCTGGCATATTCGAGCATCACGCATGCGGGATATATGCTTGTCGGTCTCGCATCGGGAAAGCCGATTGGCCTGCAGGGAATCCTCTTTTACCTTGTATCCTACTCATTCACGAATCTGGGAGCGTTTGGTGTCATCGCCATGCTGGAACAGGAAGGGGAGAAGCGTCTGACATATCAGGACTATGCCGGACTGGGAAGAAGAAAGCCGGTGGTCGCAGCTTTTTTCTCCATTTTTCTCTTCTCCCTCACGGGTATCCCGCCATTCTCAGGATTCATCGGCAAGTATTATCTCTTTGCCGGTGCTGTTGAATCCCATCAGACATGGCTTGCCATCCTCGGTGTTGTG
>JAPLFO010000047.1 GCA_026390635.1 Ignavibacteriales bacterium | reverse complement strand
TTGCTCTTTTCGACGTCCTTCATGAAGGATCCGCTGTCCGTCGGATTCATCAAGGCGTCCCATTCTGCAACTGTCAATTCCCTCTCACCATTCGTTCTGACAAACAAAATCCCGAATGCATCGTTCCAGCCAATAGCCGCTCCGGAGGAGAGGCGCAGAAGGTCGTACGCACCTTCCTTTTCGGGCAGCATTCCTTCGGAGAGGTGCGTCAGGAACTTCGCAGCTTTGTCGCGATCCCGGACGCCGAAGAGAATCCCTGCACCTCCGGCCGGTTCCGGAACAACGAAAAGATACTGATTGTTCGCCAGTTGAATTCCCGTTTCTTCGAACGGATTTGCAAAAAGCGCATCCATTCTGGGGTATAGCCGTCCAATCTTTTCCTTCAACACAGCGATTTGCCGATGACCGCTCAATGTACCGAGGTCACCTTTCAGCGCCAGCTTTGCAACATTGCAGCGGAGAACAACAATCGCCCGCGCCGGAATTGCCCGCGAATACTGCGGAGTCCCGTCCGTCCAAAAAGTGTAGAGGTCTGCAATGGTGTGCCGATACAGAATGGCAAGCACCAGAAGAATGCCTCCTGTAATCGCCGCCATCTGCAGCCATCGTCTTCTCATCATTTTGCCAACACCGTCTTTCTGATTCGCGTTTCTTTGCCTGCCTTCAGACGTGCAAAGTAAACACCTGTCGGCATGTGTCCGGCGTTCCAGGGAATTGCATGAATCCCTGGAGTCATTTTTCCTTCCAGCAATATTGCGACCTCGCGTCCGACAATATCGTAGATCTTCAGCGACACTTCTGCTTCTTCATTCAGCCGAACGACATATCGCGTGTTCGGATTGAAAGGGTTCGGAAAATTCTGCTCCAGATCGCAGGAAAAAGGAATAGTCGCCTTGTCTGCGACACCGGTCGTACTCACATAGATAGCGCGGAGATTGTCGAGATAAATCGTACCGGCATAGACGCTGTCGTGCTGGGGAGAATTGGCGACGCAATACACCGTCAATCGATCCAACGTCACAGGATAATCGAAAGAGGCGCCGAATGACTTCAGATACATTCTGACCGGATTCCAGATTCCATTCCATGTCACCGGTTGATCACCGGCAGTTCTGCTGAAAACCTCACCGAACGCATCGACGAAGCGGAACTCCAACCGGTGGGGATTGCCATCGCCATAGACATCGACAGCGATGGAATCGGGTTTACCAGGCAACTGAATCTGGGCCTGCAAGATAGCCCTATACTGCGTCAGACCCAGCTGACTACTGAAGCGGAACGAATAGCGCAGTTTTCCAGATGTGCTGCCCGTGCTCGCCCTCTCTTTTGAGATGGCAAAGGACGATCCAGCGGAATCAAGATTCAACCAAGTAATCGGCCATTGTTCACCGGGAGCAAAATCCGACATTACGTAAGTGCCCTTCGCTGATACGATGGTGACAAAACATGTGTCTGATAATCCCTGATAGCTGCCAACCAACTTGCCTGAGCCTGTTGCCGATGCGTGAAACACGCCGAGAGAGTCCAACGATCCTCCGCTGCCGATGAATGTCCATTGGAGCGCACGCGGTGCGATTGAAACGGGAACGGCCGCCGAGTCTTCGCCGTCCACATTCATTTCGTACGTTTGCGTGGAATCCAAAAGAAGACGGCGCGGGGTGATCTGAAATTTCTTCAATCCCGGCGCGCGCGGCAATGTCACGATGAAGATCGGATTCTGCGTCAATGTCACTGCGATCGAATTACCCGGCAGGATCTTCGTTTTTTTTATCCCATCCCGGTCTATAAGTGCAACGTAGGGCGTCGCCAAAGTAATATTTCGCAGACTTGTACTCGATCCATGCCATGCTGCATACGTCGGCAAATTTGCAGAACCAAATGTGAGCACGTACGCGTTGTTCGTTGATTCCATTCCCAGAAAAGTCTGCGCACCGACTATGGTCGCAACCGTCTTGAGCGCTTTGTAAGCGGGCTTCGGGGAGCGGTCTTCCCGGAGAATTCCGTAGCGGCACTCCGCATTTCCCGGATCGGTGCAATCGTTCTGCAGATCATACCAGGAAATCCGCTGCAGTTGCGGAATTGTCCTGCCCAGCAAATACGAACGCGCAATGAAATTCGCCTGATTGTCTTCCGTCACCAGATTTGTCGGATATCCGACTTCGGTGATCCACATTGGTTTGTTTCCAACGACTGCTTGGATTCTGCCAATTTCGTAACTGACCCACTGCTCCGGTGTACGCCCTATCGGATATTGGTGGAATGATACGGCATCCATGTACTCTTTTCCACCCAAAGCAAAAACGCGTTTGATGAATTCGACACCAGGTATTTTTTGAGCAGTTTCCGGTTCATCCAGCGGCGAGGTTGCACAGCCGACGATAAAGACCGAAGAATCAACGGATTTGCAGGCAGCATAGGCGACTTTCAATAGTGCAAAATATTCTTCAGCCTTCGGCCCCGGATTCCATGGGCAGAAACCGGGTACACACAGATTCGGCTCGTTCCAGATTTCGTAATGTTTCACTCCTTTCGGAGCATAGCGACCGACAACTGCTTTGCAATAGCGCGCGAACGCGGCGCGCTGAACGCTGTCACGTGGAGTGCCCCCATAAAGATCATTTCCATAATCCAATATGATCAGCGGTTTCAGACCCTTTGCAAGAGCGCCGTTGATGTATGCATCATGTTCCGGCTTGAATCTAAATGTGTCGCGCACGGTTTCAATTTCGTGCCAGTACACTTCATCGCGAATCGCTCCGATGCCTGCGTCCTTGATTGCCTGCAGCAGACTATCCAGTTCTGCGCGACCCTGTCCGAAGTGCGTCTGAATTCCGTAATACGGAATGTTTCCCTGCGCTCGGAGAAGTGAACACAACGCAATTGCTGCCAGAAAGAAAAACAATCTCTTATGTCGCATGATATTCCATTGTTAGTGATTGGATGATTCTCGAAAGACGAGAGAGAATATTTGCCACAGAGGACACAGAAAATACTGAGGAAAAACGACGACATTCAACGTTCACTCTCCTCCTGTTCCCAAGCAACCATAGGAGCGTGTTGATGTACCTTCATCACGGCACCCTCTAACAGAAAGTCAGGAAATCAACTCTCTCAATTTTCTGATGTGCGCAGGACCCGTGCCGCAGCAGCCGCCAATGATATTGATCCCGAGTGTCAGAAGTTGCTGTGCCTTGGGAGCGATGTTTTCGGGCGTTTCCCTATAAGCAGAACGACCGTCGACGAGCTCAGGGAGTCCGGCATTTGCCTGCGCAATGATGGGCTTCGATGTCAACGGCCGCATAACTTTGATGATCTCAACCATTTCATCGAAACCGCGGCCGCAATTGGCACCAAGAATATCGGCTCCGGCTGCCGTCAGGCGTTCCACGGCGGTCGGAATATCGACACCCCACATCGTGTGAATCCCGGACTCGCTTGCCTCGAACGTCATTGTTGCGACGACCGGGATCGCAGCAGCATCTTTTGTTGCTTTGACTGCAGTCTCCGCTTCTTCGATCGACATCATGGTTTCAACAAAAAAAAGGTCCACGCCGGCTGCTGCAAGGGCGCGTGCCTGCTCAGCAAAAGCATCATAAGCGGCCATGATGGAAACTTCGCCATACGGCTCCAACATTTCACCTGTCGGTCCGATCGATCCTCCGACAAATTTTCCTGCCGGACAGACTTTGCGTGCATTCTGTACGGCACTCGTACAGAATTCCACAACGCGCTCACCATATCCACTCCGCGATAATCGAATGCGGTTTGCACCGAACGTATTTGTCTCTACGATGTCTGCTCCCGCTGCAAAATAGTCAGCATGGATGGCAGTAATGATGTCGGAGTGAGTCACATTGAACTCTTCGGGACATCCTCCGGTTGGAAGACCGCGCTTCTGCAGTTCCGTCCCCATGGCGCCGTCAGAAATCAGTATCTTCCCTTTCGATAGAAGCTCAAGCACAGAACTGGGCATCATACCTCCTTCGTTCGTTTCCAATATCGCATCCTGCACATGTTGTCAGTGAGTGTAAAATTCTATCATAGCGTTGATGGCTCTGCTGCAGACCGGGTCAAAATCCCTGAGGCTCAGCGAAAACATTCGGCAGTCGATTGCCGGTCGATACAGTCCGTTGGAACTGTATCCGGCGCCTTCGTATGCACCGATCACGGTTGCCGCGCCGGCTGCGTGCAGAATCGCCTGGCCTTCTTTGATCATCTTCTCTCTCTTTGCTGCATAGTCCGGATCGTCACGGCGCAGTTTTCCTCGTGCGGATTCAACACTATCGTACCGCTCTTTTGCCCAGGGGGTCGGCAGCGGCGTCGCAGTGTCAACCATGCTTCCCCATTTCAGCGACACGCGGTCCACCGTCGCTGCAATATTCGGTTCCCATGGCTCGACGCCCTTTGGATAGAAATCGTTGTAGGCCACCGACGATGAATAGTACTCGTCTCCCAGGCCCGCAAAGGAATGGCCGAACTCGTGGACGAACACATAGTCCGCCTGCCACGCAGTCTCAGGAGTTTCACCGATGGTGAAACAGGTTGCATACAGTCGGAAAATACCTCCTCCGCCATAGCGGTTCGCGTTCACCAGGATGTAGATGGCATCGTACGGTGCAAGCGAAGCATAGTCTCGCACTGCCCGGTCATCTTCGGTCAACACATACCGCGCCGATCCGAATGTATTGAACGTCGTTCCCAGCGCATTCTGCCTATAGAGATGAACATCCGGCTCGTCAATTCCTGTCTCCAGTGATACCACTTCGACGGCACGGACCTTGAATGCGCTCTTATGTTGTTTAAACGGCGCGGTTGAAAAGAGAACATTCGTGAAGTGCTTCGCATCTACACGAAATTTTTCCATGTCTTTTTTTGAGTACCCGTCCCCCATGATGACAAGATCCACTTTTTCGTGCGGGTCACCGCTTGCGAGGATGTCCGTCACGGCCGCGGAGGCGATATGCTTCTCCCGGTGTACCTCAATGGACTGCGGATCGATTATTGTCGAGAACAGTTCCTGGTACATCATCCGCCTGTTCCGTTTGGAGATGCTGAATTGAAATCGGTGCAAAGGATATGGAAAGCGTGCGGTTTCCAGAATTGTCTTGAACACACCGGAGGAGGCCTCATCAGTGGTCTGCCATTCATTGAACATCGTCGAATAGCCGTGCGAGTAGATGAGTTGATTGGTCGCCGCATCCGTGATCTTGAAAAGGTACTCCCCGAGGTTCATCGTATCGATGAGATTGCTAAGACTTCCCGGCCATACTCCTTCTTCGTACATCCGGTCGATGCCGAAGTGTTCTTCCGATTTCATGCCGGAATGATGGTAATCCAGGCGGAAAACGGCGTCACGAAAAAATGCGGAAAATATCGCCGGCTCTTTTGCTTCCGTACCGGCAAGACCGATAATAACCAGCAGAAAGATTGACATTTGCTTCTTCATACAATTCCTTTCTGAGATATTTTTACTGCCGCCGCAAGGCGGTTCTTTTTCATCGCCGAATACACAAGCAATCCCGCAATCGCACAGACCGATGCACCCAGCATGATTGCCTGCTGGGCACCGATGTGATCCGCCAGAAAGCCGATGGCCAGGCTGCCGAAAGGGAAGAATCCGGTAAACACCAATGTATAGAGACCCATAATCCTGCCTCGGAGATGATCAGGCGCATTGCGCTGCAAGGTCGCGTTTGCTGTGGAAAAAAAAGAAACAAGTCCGAAACCGACGCCCACCAGGCAGAGCATTGCCATGAGCGGTGTAGCGGTAAACGTAAACGCAAAAACAGAGACTACAAAAATTGATAGGCCACCGTAGATAACGCGGCGCGGATGGATTTGACTTCCCTTCGCCGCCACTGTCAGCGCTCCGCAAAGAGCTCCGAAACCAGTTGCCGTGAGCAGATTTCCAAGGCCAATCGCACCGGACTTCAGGATCTTGTCCGCAATAATCGGAAGCAAGACAGAATATGACCATCCAAAAACTGTAACTGTCGCAACAAGAACCATGATTGCCGCAAACGTCGCGTGGTGACGGATGTAGCTCAGCGCTTCGCGTATCGCGGCAGTCATCGAGTGGTGAGAGGCGGACTTGGGCATCTGCTCCGGGATATCCATCCTTATTAGTCCGGCTATGACGGCAAGAAACGAAATGCCGTTCAGGAAAAAGCACCAGCCGACACCATACGCGGCAATGAGGACTCCACCGATCGCCGGACCAATCATTCGTGCACTGTTGAAGAGCGCTGAGTTCAGAGCGACACCGTTCGCCAAATCCTCTTTTCCAACCATCTCCCCTACAAATGAAAGGCGGCTCGGTGCATCAAACGCGTTGACAATGCCGAGAAGCAGCGCGAACAAACCAACCATCAGCGGTGTCACCAGATCCATCCCTATCAGCGCTGCGAGACCAAGCGCCTGAATCGCTGCGACACTTTGCGTCACCACCAGAACTTTCTTTTTTTCGAAACGGTCCGCCACTGCGCCGCCGGGCATAGCAAAGAACAGAGTCGGAATAGACCCGAGAAATCCGACAATACCCAACCAGATGGCAGAGTGCGTCAGATCGTACACGAGCCACGACTGCGCGACCATTTGTATCCACGTACCCGTCAGAGAAAACAGTTGGCCCGCGAAAAATAACCGGTAATTTCGGTGCCTGAGCGAACGAAACATAGCGCCGCCGACCGACCGGCTCAGGAGTGATCCGACGAAACTCATGATGCTGCCACCTTCGAGGCCGAAGACCTTTTTCTTTTAATGACAATAAGGAACCACCCTGCATACAACATCCCGCCAAATGTATCTGCCAGCAGATCATAGATGTCCGCCGAGCGACCGGCGACATAGAGCTGATGGAATTCGTCCGAACAACCATAGACCACGGTTGCCACTATCGCGAGAAATAGACTGAGCTCAATGATGACGGCATTTCGCTGATGAAGAAATGCGCGATGCACCAGCCAGCAGAAGACAAAATAGATTCCGGCATGGATCACCTTGTCATGCCCAGAGAAGAGATCTAATTTCGGCAAATCGCGGCTCGGGATCGATGATAGTACAAAGATCACACAGCACCATAAAAAGACGGGAAGTTGATAGCGGAAAAAACGCTGATACGGTTGTGTCAGAGTTGTCATAGAGTGTTATATCATCCTTCTCTGTGAAGCAGAAGAATGAGGGAATTCCTTTCACTGGTCATGATGCAAAATCTAATGAAGTCACTTTTCGCTGCCGTGCACTTTTGGTCCACAAGTGTCGGCCAATCACCTCAGCACTCACATTCCGCATCAAGAGTCCGAATCGCGTCAGGCAGATATTTGATCAGATCTCGTGCGGCCATGCTTCGTTCGCCGCAATGGTCACGGGCAATATCTCCCGCACGCCCGTGAAGGAACACACCCATCACCGCCGCCCATTCGGGCTCGACACCCTGTGCGAGGAACGTCACAATGGTACCTCCCAGCACATCGCCGGAACCGGCTGTCGCCATTCCCGCATTTCCGGTTGTGTTCATGTAGAGAGTTCCGTCCGGACACGCAACAATTGTCGTTGGACCTTTAAGGACAAGAATCAATCGGTGTTGCTTCGCAAATAGTCTGGCGCGATTGCACGCCGAACGCTCCAGAGCTCCTGCCTCAACCTGAAGCAGCCGGGCAAACTCCCCGAAATGAGGAGTCAGGATCAGGCTGCGTGTTTTCCTTTTCTTAAAAAGCGCTGTCTTTCCGACAAAGGCAAACAGGCCGTCGGCATCGAGGACCAGAGGGCATGCGGCAGAAAGAACGAGATCTCTTGCCAAGTGCATGGTCTCATCATTTCGGCCAAGTCCCGGACCAACGAGGACTGCGTCTGCCCATTTCATTTTCTCGCAGGCGCTCTCTATCGCGGCTCTTGTGAGCGAACCCTCCGGCGTCGAAGCCAGAGACATCGGCATTACCTCGAGTGTCCGGCGCGCGACTACGTTCATTTCACTCGCCGGCACGCCGAGAACAACAGCCCCGGCACCTGTTCTCACCGCCGCACTGGAGGCGAGCAACGCCGCACCGGTCAATCCCCGCGAACCGGCGATAATGAATACCTTCCCGTTCTGATACTTGTGCGCGGTTGCCGGTCTCTGTGGAAGAAGTGCCGCAACGTCCTGCGCTTCCACGGCATACATGCCGCCTCCCACCGACAGTATCAGTTCTTCAGGAATGTGAATGTCGGCAACAAGCACCTCACCGCAATATTCCCTGCCACTTCCGAGCAGAATTCCGGGCTTGAGGGCCGCCATTGCAACGGTCACATCCGCCTTTACGGCGTCGGCAGCCGGCATGCCATCCGTTGCATCAAGGCCGGAGGGAATATCCACTGCAATCACCAGCGCCGGCGAGGCGTTCATCCATCGGATGATCGAACGCAGCACTCCACGCACTTCGCCATGGAAGGACGTCCCGAAAAGTGCGTCAACAATGGAATCGTAGGATCGCCTACGCACGGATGCAAAGTGGGAAAGAGACAACAGGTGAACGGACGGATGCGCGGCACACGCCAACATTTCATACGCCTGCAGCGCGTCGCCGCGCAAGACATCGGGTTCAGCGGTCACCAGCACGTCCACCAATGCGCCGCGGTGTGCCGCGTGCCTTGCTGCGACAAAGCCGTCGCCGCCATTATTTCCCTTTCCCGCGATGACGAGAATGCGTTTCCCTTCCAGGCCGTCGAGTTTTGAAGCTGCGACGTCAACAACACATCGTCCGGCATTCTCCATAAGGATCATGGATGGAATCGCGTACTGCCGCACCGCTCGCACATCGAGACGGCGCATTGCGGGCGCATCGAGCATGGTCAACATGAGTCCTCCAGGAATAGAAAAACCGTCCGCGCTC
>JAPLFO010000129.1 GCA_026390635.1 Ignavibacteriales bacterium | reverse complement strand
GTCGAAGTAGACAGCAAGATGGGCGACGTTTTCGTGGTTATAATAGTTGGCGATGCCGTTGGCACTGACGGCCGATACCTTTTTGCCCAGAAGGTAATGCATGATGGAAAGATCATGCGGTGCAAGGTCCCAAATGACGTTCACATCGTGCTGGAAAAGGCCCAGATTTACCCTTACGGAGTCGAAATACATCAATTCTCCAAGATCATCCTGATCAATTAATTCCTTGATCTTCCGGACGGCGTCGGTATAGATGAATGTGTGATCGACGAAAATGATGAGATCTTTCTTTGCGGCCAGTTCAATGAGTTTTTCAGCTTCAGCTACCGATGTCGTGAACGGTTTTTCCACCCAGATATGCTTGCCCGCTTCCAGCGCTGCCCGGGCAAATTCGTAGTGCAATCCTACCGGCGTTGCGATAGCAATGGCATCAATGCTAGGATCTTTGAGCAAGACGTTATAATCGCTTGTCACCGAAAGACTCGGGAAACGGTCCTGAGTTGAGTTCAGTCGATCCGTATTAACATCACATCCGACGACGCGCCGGACCTGTTTGTTCGCGAGAAAATTCCGAACAAGATTGGGTCCCCAATACCCCAATCCCAAAATGCCAACCTTCATAACTGTGCGTCCTCTCCATTTATTTACCGCCGCGACCCAAAATCATCACGGGAATAGTTTTCAGAATGAGCTGCAAATCGAACCATGGTGACATATTGTCAATATAATACAAATCAAGCAAGACCATATCATCAAAACTTCCTTCGGACCGATTGGAAACCTGCCAAAGGCCGGTGCATCCCGGAAGGACGGAAAGGCGCCTCTTGTGCCATTCATCATATTCCCTATATTCATACGGCAGGCAGGGTCTGGGACCGACCAGGCTCATCTCCCCCTTCAATACATTGAAGAGTTGCGGCAGTTCGTCAATGCTCGTTTTTCTTATGATGCGTCCGATGGGAGTAATGAGCTTCTCATCCACGATCTTCGTGGATGTCCCTCCGGTGGCCTTGCCGTTTTTAATGAAACTGGCAAAGTGCTTTTCACGATGTTCCTCCTGATCGCTGCCGGGGTACATCGACCGGAATTTATAGAACACAAATTCGCGTGCCCCCTTTCCTATACGAATTTGCTTGTAGAAAATCGGTCCGGAGGAAGTCAACTTGATCAGGAGAGAAAGAATCGCGAAGGGTATGGTCAAAACGATCAAACCGACCAACGCTCCAACAACGTCAATCATTCGCTTAATGAGGAATAGTCCCTTGCTGTCGCTGAGATTCATCATATGTGCAATGGGCGTGTCGAAGTAGGATTCCGACGGTACCTTGTGATGGATAATCGCAAAAAGGGACGACGTAACTTCAACTCTGGCGGTGGTGGATTTACAGATGTCGAGAATTTCGAGGAGCGCTTCGTGGCTAACATCAGAAAGAGTGACGAGAATTTCCTGAATATTGAGTTCCGTAACTATCTGAGGTATTTCACTAACACCGCCAAGGTTTTTGTAGCCGGCAAAGACCACCTGTCCCTTTGTATGATGGCTGTCTGAAAAACCAACGAGACGCAGTCCGTAGATATCGTCAAAGTCAAGTTGGACTGCCATCTTTATCGCCTCCGGTGTTGATCCGACAATCAGCAGATTTCTTTTTAAGAGAGCCTGCTTATTGAAGAAAGAAAACAGGGGCTTAAAAAGGAAGAAACGATAGCAAAATGTTACTACAAATCCGAACATCCCAAATAGAACCAATGCAAAACGACTGTGCGCTGACAGGGGCAATAGAAAGAAGAATTCGAATACCGTGAGACACACGATGACATAGAAAAAAGAGATAAGAAGTGAGATGGCATGCTTTGACGGTGACAGAATGGTGTTGATTTTGTACAATGCATAATTTTGAAAAACGAATAGTATGAGTATGCAGGCACCGACGAGGTAGTATGGGTTTTCGGTGTGGACAACTGTCATAATAGATTCTATTGACGCACTCTTCGCAGTACTGAGTGTGATTGCAGCAACGGCGGCAATTAGAAGCGCGCAGAAGTCACAAATGGCAAGGATGAATTTATATGGAGGATAGCGTTTGATCATATTCTATAGAAAGAACGTATTGTATCTGCCACGTATGAAATTTGTTCTTCGGTCAATTCTGGATACATCGGAAGAGACAATCCCGATTGTGCAAGCTCCTCGGAGACTGGAAAATCCCCGATCTGATAACCGAGGTGTGCGAAACACGGCTGCAAATGAAGCGGGATTGGATAGTGCATTCCGGTTGATATGCCCTGTTCATTGAGAAATTGCATAAGAGCATCGCGCTTCCCATTTCGTACCCGAATTACGAAGAGATGGTAGACGTGTCGTGCATACGGCATCTCTTGAGGAAGAATGATTTCGTCACATGGTTCTAGAAGTGCTCGGTAGCGCGCGGCGGCTTGGCGACGTCCTTCGGTCCACTGCAAGAGATGATTCAGTTTTACGCCGAGCACGGCACCTTGGATTCCTTCCATCCGATAATTATGTCCGTATAGTTCATGGTGGTATTTTGTTTCTGCTCCATGATCACGCATCATTTTGAATTTTCTGGCAAGATGCTGGTCATTTGTTGTCACTGCCCCGCCTTCACCGTACGCTCCCAGATTTTTCCCTGGATAGAAACTGAACGATGCAGATGTTCCTATGCCGCCAACGCGTTGACCTTTATATTCGCCGATGTGAGCCTGGGCACAGTCTTCGACGAGGAACAGATTGTGCTTGAGCGCAATCGCTCGTAGCGGATCTATGTCTGCAGGTTGTCCAAAGAGATGGACGGCAACAATTGCCTTCGTTGCTGAGGTAATTGCCTGTTCCACTTTACGTGGATCGATGTTGTAGCTATCAGGTTCACAATCAACGAAGACGGGGCGCGCCCCGCATAATGTTGCGCCCCATGCGGTTGCGATGAACGTATTCGCCGGTATTATCACTTCATCACCTGGTCCGATACCGAGGGCCCACAGCACCATATGATTTGCGGCCGTTCCGGAGCTCACGCAACTACAATATTGAACAGAATGTTTCGCGGCGAATCGTTCCTCGAAGTCAGAAACGGGCTTTCCAAGTACATAGGCGGTATTATCGAGGACGCCGTGTATTGCCGGAAGAACTTCTTCCTTGATGGAATTGTACTGTGCTTTTAGATCTAAGAATGGAACTTTCGTAGGTATGCTCCTTTGCTGGCGATCAACTAAACATCTCGACCAATAATAACGCTGTAGGTTTCAAAGAAAAAAGTAGTGATGACGGATGTCGCCTCTGAATGTGTGGCGGGAATCAGCCCTTCCATACAATCTCTGCACAGATAATCTCTGCGAATGTAGAGAGACAGTTGTGAACATTATAAGACAAATAGTGCAATTATCCAACGATAAAATGGATAGGAATATCGGTTCTGCCGGTATTTAGGCCATTTTTTCCGCAGCCAGTTGCTGATAATACCCGAAGGAGATGAGTTGCTGCGACAGATTATGATTTCTGAAACGGTGATGAGTTGTGAGAGAGAAATATTCTGTCTTATTGTTCGGCTCTCCATCAACAAGGTGGGAAGCATCACGTTCGCTTTCTGACTCTGTCTATCCCCTTCAAGCGTCAATGACCTAAATATTGCTGCCGAATAGGTTACTCATCATTCAAAAAGACTGTAACGTGCTCATCCGCTGTCTTGTCCCAATTGAAGTTCGCAAGCACATGATCCTTTCCTAACTCCGACAGTTTTCGAATTTCCACTGGGTGAAGGAGAGCATATTCCATCTGCTTATTCAAAGACGCTACGCTTCCCCGCGCAAATGTCAATGCAGTATTTTGAACCACAAACAAGTTTTCCATGATATCACTGCAAAGCAAAGGCGTGCCCAAGCCCATGACCGTCAACACAACAGGAGAATGCCCTTCCACATCTGATGGCTGAATATACAAGTAGGCATTTTTCATAAGCTCGATCGTTGCCTCGCCATAGATGTATCCCGCAAAGAGCACTCTTTTGTCCC
>JAPLFO010000055.1:17495-23447 GCA_026390635.1 Ignavibacteriales bacterium | reverse complement strand
CAGAAGCTGACGAGTCAGAACCGTTGAACAGGTAAATTGAAGATTTTGAATCCGTTCCAAAACAGACAGAGTGTGCGAAAAGCCACTGGCTCTGTCATCCCCGCGAAAGCGGGGATCCAGTTCTCAACAATCCGCGCTGGATTCCGGCTTCCGCCGGAATGACAATCTCCAGAATGTGTGTCTTCACATACCCTGAAAGCTCGGCAACGAGAACAGGTCACGCGCTTGTAGCGCGACTCTGTGGAGTCGCGGCCACGGATGCGACGGCTGCAGCAGTTGCCAACTCAAACATTAAAACAAACTAAAGCAGATCCTCCCATGGCAAAAAAAGCTCATCAGAAGAAAAAAACGACTGCTTCTCGAAAAAGCGGCAGGAATGTCCTTATCCCCGACTGCAGAAAATTTTCCGGCTATAAACCGTGTCGTCCGGGACTTATTTGCGATCGCACATGTAAAGAGCGATCGCCGTTCGGGAAACGAATCCTCATCGTCAATCTGGATGCAATGGGCGCGGTACTGCAGACGACAGCTATGCTTCCGGCGATCAAACGGAAATATCCCGATAGTCACATCTCTTGGCTGACGTTAAAGAATGCGAAGCCGCTGCTCGACCATAATCCGTTGCTTGACACAATCTACGTCTGGGAACCTGACACATTGCTGGTGTTGCAGAATATTGTGTTCGATGTCGTATTCAGCGTGGACAAGACGCAGCGCGCCTGCTCGCTGGTCAACACGCTGGGGGAGCAATAATTCCTCTGACAGCGGATGCAGACTTTTGTTTCCGGATGGGACTCGATGATGAATTGAAATTCCGGAAGAACAAAAAGCCGGGGACACAGATTGTGCAGGAGGCGATGGGACTTCGTTGGAAGCGGGACGAATATGTTCTGGAATTTACGATGGAAGAACTGGAATTCTGCAATGCCTACAAGGCAGCACATGGTCTCGCCGGCGGCGAGTTGATAGTGGGATTCAACACCGGGTGCTCCAATCTCTTCAGGAACAAGAAGATGACCATCGAGCAGCATGTGGCGCTCATTGAGCGGCTGTCGCAGATGCAGGGGATGAAACTCGTGCTTGTGGGCGGGCCGGAAGACACCGAACGGAATGCGGAACTTGTCCGATGCGTTGGCTCAAAGGTTGTTAGTACGCCGACGACGGATGGAGTGCGCCGGGGACTCTGTTATGAATCGATTTGCGATGTCATTATCACCGGTGACTCGTTTGGAATGCACGCCGCGATTGCGTTGAAAAAACATGTCATTGCCTGGTTTGGGCTCACCTGTTCGGAAGAAATTGATTTGTATGACCGTGGCGTTAAACTGCTGCCCGAAGGATTAGCGTGTGCACCCTGCTGGAAGAAAGAGTGTCCGTACAATCTTGAATGCATCGACATGATCGATCTGGACAGGATTGTGGGAGAAGTTCAACGCAAGTGTCAGACATCTTCTTGATCCGGCATTGACTCAAAACCAATAGCAATTCGTTTGGACGCAGTCACTCGGTTAACAGAGCAGATGTCTGACACCTGCGCTGTCAGATGCCAATATGTCGCAGCACATCGGCCACCGCAATTCCATCCTCGAAAACACATGTCTCTTTGATCAATCCGCAATGCGCGTCACAATGTTCGGCACTCACTTCCAGATTTACAGCGTTCGGACCGAGTGCGCCCCATCGCTGTACGCAATTTGTCGGACGGTGGCAGAAGATAGAGATCGTTTTCACGCCGAGCGCGCTTGCCAGATGCATCGGCCCGGTGGAGGAGGCGATAACGACGTCGCAGGCTGCGATTATCTTAATGAGGTAGCGCAGGGACTCCTTTTGTTCCGCGTCATTGGGCAAACGCTCCTTTTCCGGCAGTTCCAACCGGTCGAGCACATTAGTGATGCGGACGTCATTCCATGCTTGCATAGTATCAAGAAAATTCCGGGTCATTTCCGGAGCCGTTAGAAAGATCCGCACACGCCGGTCCGTGTCCTGGTCAAGAATGCCCCTGATCAGTGCGGCGTATTTTTTTTCACTCCAATTCGCAGAAGAGTTGCGGCAGCCGGTATGTACGATGATACGCGTTGATTTGTCAGCCCCGCGCCGTACCATATAGTCACGTCCCCACTGGTGTTCCTCCTCGGTCAAGAACATTTCCGGAGTAAGATTGTCGGTCACTATTCCCATGGATCGTGCAAGATCCATGCAGTAGTCTGCCTCATGTCGCGGCGGATTGTAGTTGCGATTCACGCTCCGCATAAAGGTGATCATTTCGTATATCTTGTGCCCGACGCCGGTCCGGCGCGGAATGCCTGCGAGAAAAAGCTGATAGGCTGCCCGCTCTGCCGGCCACGCCAGAAGCGCATCAGTAAAATGGTGCGATCGAATGGACTTGACAACAGGCCAGAAGCTTTCGCTCCGCATGTCGTCCGTGATGACTGCATCCAGATGGGGATTGTGTTGGAGTACTGCCGCGGAACGATTGTTCGTCAATGCCGCGAGATAGCAATCCGGGAAATGTCGCCTGAGTTCACGGATCATCGGCGTGATCATGACGACGTCTCCTACGCGATCCGTGCGTGCAACGAGAATGCGCTTCATGCGCGGCTGCCTTCCGTGATGATTCGCTGATAGACATCGGCCGTTTTGCGTGCGACAGCGCTCCACAGAAATTCGCGCCTGATGTGGTCCTTCAGCGTCGCGGTCTTGGGCTCTGCAATTGACGCTTCAAGAGCGGCGCAGATCGAGTCTATCGACTGTGGATTCACATAGCGGGCCATCGTCCCGAAATATTCGCGCGTTCCCCCATGCGGTGTGATGACGATATTCGCGCCGGCGAGCCCGGCTTCGAGGGCTGCAATCCCGGGGGTTTCGAAAAGAGATGGAAGTACAAACGCTCTGCACGCGGCGTATGCAGATGCAAGCATTTCGGAATTATTTTGCAGACCGGGAATAATCAGGAGGTTCTTATTTCTTTTTGCGGCATCGACGCATGCCTCGCCGCTGCTGCCGTCCGTGATGCGTCCGATAATGACGGCAGGATGGTCGATGCGTTCCAGCGCGCGGAGAAGGTTCATGACATTTTTTCTGGCAGGACCGATGTGTCCGACATTCAGGATGAAGTCCTTGACGCCGTAGGTCTTCGTGAATAGTGTGGGATCGCCGAATTCAAATCGAGGATCGACACCGTTGGGAATCGTAATGATTTTCCGCGCAGGGATGTTCATCCCGTCACGAATCAATGCTCCTTCGGCATTGGTATTGGGAAGAACCGCTTCCGACCACTCGCATATCTGCCTTGTATATCCGTAATCTGTCCAGATACCGGCGCGACAGCGCTTCAGAAATCGTTCTGCAGCGAGGGTTGTCCGGACGATTCCCGCAGAATGCCGCGTGAAAAAGATGGGCGACGTGAAAATCGGAACACCCAGCGTCTTCATTGTCGTCGCGATCTGATAGGTGGAATTCCGCGCCGCGAAGATGTGCATGGCATCGACGTCGGTGCGCGAGAATGGCTTCCACCGGTCAAAGAGGGACACGGCGATACCTAGGTTCTCAAGCTCCCGTTTTGTCTCAAGAATTTGCACCAGCGGGCCGCCATGGGTGATGGAAACCGAATCGTAGCATGCAAAAGTAATTTTCATTGTGTCCACCGGTACCATGTGTGGAGAAGTGAAAGCAGCAAATGGCGCGCATCGAACGCACGGGCGCGCCGGAGATCTGCGGGCGCGGGATGACGGACTGAAATGTGTCCGCCGCGCAGTGTCCCGCAATCGATAGTTGCCTGCTGCGGTGTGAGAAATGTCGTCCCATCCGGCATGACAATCCGCAACCAGAGACGCGCCGATCCCGGACCATCGGAAGTGATGATGTTTTGTACGGAATCGAAGCGGACGGCGAGGGGCTGTGCTTCCCGTTCGCGCCACCAGGCCGCGTACTGTGAATATGAGAGTGCAGGAATGTTTAATGCACGCATCTTGCGAAAGACCGCATTGAGTACGTCCAGATGATGATGCGTCGGATGATGATAGAAGCAAACGGGTTCTCCGGCATCAACCTTCTGCAGTGCAACGCTTTCAAAATAACGAATCATGTCCTGTGATGTGAAGCGGGAAGCCAGCATGCTGCCGATACATACGGGATGAATGGGGAGTTGTAGAAGATCCGAAAAGCGGTCTCCGCACCGCGGATGGAAAGGGAGATCGTCATATGCCAGCGCGAACTCGGATGAGAATGCTGCGTCGATTTTTTCGAACGTCTGCTGAATCGATTCATTCCACTTCCCGAATGGTGCTGCGGCTCCGCAGGGTGTTATTCCGGCTTCGCGGAGCAGGGATATCGCAAGAGAAAAATTGGAAAGATTTTCTTCAAGCGAATCGGAAATGGTATGCCGATAGCAATGCACACCGATTTCCTGTCCGCGAAATGCAGCAAATCGGGAAAGCCATGATTCATGGCTGAGGGTATCGAGAAACCACGTTGCCGGTATAGCGTTCTGATCGCAGAGATCATACAGCGTCTGGACATCGGACGGTGATCCTTTGTCTGAATCGATGCGAAAGGTGAAGATGCTCGGTGCGCCGTCCGGGTAGCACCACTTCTGCACAAAAGGTACGCCGCGGCGGCGGAAAAGAAACTCCAGCATGGCGGTGACAAATCTCCGTATCTCACCTTTGGAAACCGACGAGACGATTTCCGACGGAAGCCGTTCCGTCTCGAAATAGAAATTCTTGCGGCGGAATGAAGTGCTCCGGATGAGAGCATCGACGTCGAACGGTGTTGTGACGACCGTGCCGTTGCCGATATGGAGAATGGAATATCCGGCTCCGGATTGCTCGACAGAGCCAAATCGGGGGCGCTGTTCAACGATGCCTCGCGCGAATACGTCGACAATCTCGTCGGGAAGGAACGGTCGTTCGGGATCGGGAAGAAGGGACGTGAACGATTGTGTCGTCAGCGTGCTACCGAGCCATGAACCTCCGTGGCCGTGTGTTGCCAATACTGAACCGCCGTTGTTCAGGAAGTGCAGAATATCACGCTGTTGAAAAGATGTCGGTTCGGAGTTGACGATAATAACCGCATAGTTGTCGATCGTTACGGGCGTGTCCGGATGGACTTGCTTCCATGGGATGCCCGCCTGATCAAGCAGCGTCTGCCATCCCGGATGCTGTTGTATGATTCCGCACGTCAGATTCACGCTATAAGAACCTTCCCTTCAAGAAAACAATATCTTCACGTGTTACACCGTTCATGAGTGAAATCACGCCGGCGTACACAATCATTCCGGCGGCGACCGAGAGAAACAAGCCGGCCGGCAGAGTCACCAATACGCACATGCCCATCAACAGCGATGCGCCGAGCGGTTTGAGTACTGCGGCCATCAGCTGGAATGGAATGCGCCCGTTGATTTCACGATACAGCAGAATCATCATGAGAAATTCTCCCAGCGCCATGCCGGCCGAGGCTCCCCATCCGCTCTTGTAGTACACCAGCGGAAGAAGAAGAGCGGCAGTCATGTCATGACATAGGAATAGCGCTTCTCGCCGCCGACTGCGATCAGCGCATAGCCAAAAATACTGTTCAGAACGGTAAAGAAAAAGTAGAGAGAGAGAAGATGTAACATCGGGGCCGCCGAGGAAAATCCGTCGCCGAACACGAATAAAACGAGCGGGCGTGATGTTACTGCCAGTCCGATCGAGAGAGGTACGAGCGCCAGCATCGTATAGCGAAGAATCCGGTTGAGCAGGACCGGCAGAGCATCCGGACGTTCGGCAAATGTACGGGCGACCAGCGGATAAAAAAGGAGGTACACTGCGCGGTCGACGGCCAGAAGGAAGAACGTGATCTTCCACGCCGCGCTGAAATCGCCGACATTGCGAACAGATGCAAAGAGACCGAGCAGGATGATCGGAAGGCTCAGGACGATTTGAGACAATAATGAACCATATCCGACCGGGAGGG
>JAPLFO010000055.1:11716-17484 GCA_026390635.1 Ignavibacteriales bacterium | reverse complement strand
GGGAGGGACTCTGCAAGAATTTTCCGCCAGCGCAAACGCAACACCTTCAGCGACCGGCCCGGCAGCGCTCCGGCATATCGCTTGCGGAACAAAATAAAAAGTGCAGCGGCATTCACCACCGCGGCAATCAGAAACGCGACGGGAACCGTCGCCAGATCGGCGCGGGAATGAAGCATGAGAAGAACGGCGGCGAGATAGGCCGCGCCGGCGATGAAGCGATAGAGTCCGATGGTCTGGACGTCTTCCTTTCCCTGAAAGAACCACTCGAGCTGCAGCGCATATGGTATGAGAGAAGCGGAATAGAGAAGGATGATCGTACGGAGTTCCACGTTGCCGGTTCCATAGACTGCCCCGACCGACATCACAATGCCGACGACGACCGATAGAAGAAGGCGAACATTCGAAACGTCGGATACGAGATACCCCTCCGCGCTGTCACGCCGGGATGCCGCACGGGTGCCGACGGTGTGCAGCCCGGGACTGGCGAGAAGGAACGCATAGGAAAGGAACGCCATCGCATAATTGAGCACGCCGAATCCTTCGTTACCGACGATTCGTGCGATGTATGCGGTCGTGACGAAGCCCAGCAAGCGAGTGCCGGCGTCATACCCGACGAGCGATAACAGATTTTTGGAATGATGTTTCATGGTTTCGACGTTATTACACAGCGTAAAACGCATAGCCACAGAGAACACAGAGAATACTCGCGTCACTGAGCTCGGCGAAGCGGGCAGAGAATTTATGGAACAAATACGACAAGATTACACGCCGCGAAAAGTTTGCACAACCAGTACTCGGCAGAGACTTTTATGCCATGGATAAAGATGGAAAAAAATCCACTCTGTGCTCTCATCTTTTTCTCGGTGTTCTCTGTGGAATATCTTTTTCTTTTCAAGACGCTGAGCCGATCTGTTTCATTAACGCCACAAGCGCCTGCTCACGTCGTTCCAGAGAATACTGCTGGACGATATGATCGCGTGCTGTCTGACCGTGGGCCGGTTCGCACGCCAGCGCCTCGGTGATGGCGCTGCAAATATTGTCAATCTTCTCGCCATCAACAACGTAACCAGTCGTCCCGATGGCCGCCGGAATTCCCCCGACGGTCGTTCCGACGGGAATGCACCCGCAGAGCATTGCTTCACACAGCGTGTTGGGCAGCGCATCTATGCGTGATAATTGGCAGAACACCTTTGCCCTCCGGTAGTACCCAAGCAGCTCTCGTTTTCCGAGAGGAGGCAGTAGCAATGCATTGGGAGGGACGTCAAGCGTCGGCAGCAGTTCCGGAGCAATACCTGCGGCAACAAACTGCACGGAAGGCAGTGACTTGGCTGCGTGAAGAAATCTGTCGATTCCTTTGAGGAGCAGGCGCTGCTGCGATGCACAGGCGGCTACCGTCAGCACCATTTTGTCTTTCGTGCCGCCGGGTTTCCACTCTTCAGGATCGTAGCCGGTCGGTATGACAAAGACGTTCCGGCCATCGCAGCCGGATTGTCTCATCAGGCTCTCCTTGAGCGATCCATCCACGCACAGAAGTGCCGTCGCATGAGTTGCTCCATAGCGCAGAAACGGTCGTTTCCATCCGGCGTTCCAAATGCCGTACGCCAATTCCTTGTTTGCGGCGGTATCCCCGCCGCCCAGCACGATATAGGATTTCTTATGCCGGAGACGTGCAAGAAATACAAGAAGGGAAGAATAGAGCGACAAGAACCAGGAGAACGTAAGATCCGCGTTTCGCAGAGCTTTCCAATAGGCGATGATCGTGCCCGGACCCGTGGTGGAAAGACGATAGAGATCATAGTGGCGCGACAATATGGATATGTCCGCGTCGATGAACGATCGAAGGAACGTCGATGTGAACAGAAGTCGTGGACGGTCGCCGGAATTCATCGTGCGCTGCCTATTTCAGTCCAAAACTCAATGAAAAGGTATGAGTGTCACCGAGGGATTCGGTGAATGGTACGAACGCATAATCGAAGCTGAGAATGCCGTAGCAAATTCCAAAACCTGCAGACAATCCTTTTGCCTCATATCCGAATTGATAGCCGCATCGAAGCGAGAAGAGCCGGTCGTAGGTCACTTCTCCTCCGACGTGAAGCCGCATTCCGTCATCGCCAAAGACCTTGATCGCATCGCCGGAGAGTACGGAGGAAATCGTACTTGTCAGCTCATCAGCATATGCTGCTCCGCCGCGCAATGCCGTGGGCAATGGCGTCGACTCATTTGCAAGCGGAGACATCGAACCGATGTTTGTGATCGCAGCACCAAAAGAGAGATGGCGACTCTGTCTGTATGTTGCTCCGATATCTGCGGAATAGCCGCTCGATTCCTCGATGTAGATTTTTTCAAAGAGAAAACGTGCGGAGAGGCCGATGCTCAGATCGTCACTGATCCGATATCCAATCGTGCCGGTGGCTGCATAATCATGCAGTCCGAAGGATCCGGTTGCCGGTCCCGGCTGCATGCGTTCTTCAATTCCGTCGAGTCCGGTGGAATTGATGCTGAGCGCATAGGAAAATGTCTCGCCGGGAAGTACCGCGCCGAGATATGCCGTCGTAACTCCGCCGATCCACTGCTTGTGCATGAGCGAGAGCGAAGGTTTCTGCGCCAGCGTCAATGCTGCAGGGTTGTAGAAGGATGCAGATGCATCATCTGCTATCGCCGTGAACGACTCGCCCATTGCAATGGAGCGCGCACCGATCCCCAATTTCAAAAACGGGAGACCGGTACCAACCCCGGCGCTTGCTGAAGTGCTCACGAAGACGGCGAACAGGAAAAGAATATGTCGTTTCATCAGAATCTCACTGAAAAAGAAATTGTGTGAATCGCAGAGAGCGCAAAGGGTTCGGATGCATATGCATAATCAAATCTTGGCTCCCAGCCCTGCAGCGGCAATCGCACCGAGAGTCCGAACGTCGGTGATGCTTCCTCTTTCCGGCTGGTGTTCCAATGATCAAGACCGGCGCGCAGTGTCAGTTCATCGATCGCAATCCATTCGCCGCCGGCGCGAAAAAGCGTCGTCTGTTCATTCGTCAACTCGGTTTCGGCAGAGAGAAGAAATGCATCACCCCGGTACGCGACGCCGAGAGTACGAAGAAGCGGGAATCGCTCCTTACTCGAATTGCCGGATTGTCCGTAGAGATCCGAGGTATCCCATTTGTATGCCGCGATAGCATCCCGGACGCTGCCGCCGACACTCCAGCGATCGTTCGGTTTCCAAAGAAATCCGAAATCCAGTCCAAACGCGGAGGAGTTTATTTTATCGAACAAATGGTAGTAATATATTTTTGTAGAGACACCGACGCTAAGTTTTTTCGACGGACGCAGCGCAAAGGAGAGGAGGAATTCGTTTTCAGACGTCGAGTAGTTTTCTGTATGATAGCCATCGCCGTCGCGTCCATCAATATTCTTCACGCCGCTGTTGATAATGCCGAGTGAGAGACCCGCCGACGGGGGCAGCGACTGTGTATAGAAGAGCGTATTGAATGATCGATCGAGCGTCAGTACGCCGTACGAGAGAGCGCCGGTGTGTTGCTCCTGCAGTGCAGCAAGCGCCGGATTGTAGTATCCCGTCAAATCGCCGGAGGCAACGGCGGTCATCGCATTGCCCATGCCCATTCCGCGGGCGCCGAGTCCCATGCGGGAGAATGCGCCGGGAAGTCCGGCAAGCTGCGCCTGACAGGAAACCGATATCAATATGGAGATAACTGCAGAGAGCGTGATGTGCGTGAGAGTGGATTTCATTGGAGCACCATCACCTTTCCCCACATCGGTGTGCCGTCATTGACCACCACGTGGTAGAAGTACGTTCCATTGGCAACCTGGCGGTGATGATCGTCCCGGCCGTCCCAGATCTCGTCGAGCTCGCCGATTCTTTGTGCATTCTGTAACACGGTGCGGACGAGATTCATCCCGAAATCAAAGACGCGGATTGTAACTCTCGACGGCGAATCGCCGGCCGCATAGTGGATGCGAAGCACTTCATCATCCGGCGAAAACGGATTCGGATAGGCATAGACCTCGCGCACTGTCGTCAACGGGCGATAGGCGCGGGCGACATGCCATTCGGAACCGAACGGATGAAGTTGATTGTCCGGCGTGAAAGAGAGTCCGTCGTTGCTGCCAAGGAAGACAGAATCTCCGCGGGATGCCGCGCAATAGAATTTGGTTGTTCGGATCTGTTCTTTTGTGCTTTGATCGAAAATTGGACCCGTTGTGCTCCAGGAGAGACCTCGATCGGACGAACGAAGCAGACCGTTATCAGTGCATGCGTACACTATCGAATCCTTCGTACCGATGTTGTGCACAAATTCGCCCTGCAATGCCGTCTTCCAGGATGTGCCGCCGTTCTCGGTCCAGCTGACGCCGCGTTTTTCCGACGCATCGTTTGCATTTACCGTTGCTGCCCAGATGATTCGCTGGCCACCGAAATTTTGGATACGCAGCCCGACGATGAAGTTTCCGGTGATGGCAGCTGTCTGATTCTGATGAGAATATTTTGTCCACGATCGGCCGTTATCCGTTGTGTGGTCGATCCCGCCAGCAGTGCCGACCCAGATGTCCGTGGGGCCCGCCGCGACGATAGAGAAGCCCATATGATTGTAGCTTGCGGCCAGTCCGAGGAGCCCGCTGGATGGAGAAAGATCGAAGTGCAGTGTATCCTGCGGAGAGATGTGATCGAGATTGTCCGGCGGTAGGATGACGCGGCTCCAGGTCAATCCTTTGTCCGTACTTCTACGAATCATTCCCGCCCAGGATGCAATCCAGACGCCGCTGTCTGTCGCCGCAATGTCGTATGTAATATTCTGAATCGTTGTAGTGACGCCGAGTGCGCGAATAACGCTGAAACTATTGTAGTAAAGTGTGTCAACGTTGTTTATGTCGCGCGGCTGGGCGATGACGCGCCATGTTTCGCCGCCGTCGGACGAATAACGAAGTCCGCTTCCTTCCGGAAGGCTTTCTCCATTGCGTTCAGTCGTATGCGCGGTTGCCACCCATACTTCATTGCGCAGGACGGAGATAGCAGAAATATCTTCTTCGCCGAATGCTGCGCTTCCGTAGTAGTTTGTCCAGGTGCGTCCCGCATCGGTGGATCTGCTGAGTCCTTTTCCCGTTCCGAGCCATATTGTGTCGCCGGCGATGACGATATCCGTGATGCCATTACCGGCCGGTCGTGATGAAGAAGTGCTGGTTGCGCTCTTGAGAACGAATGACCGTTCGTTCAACCACTGGGAGAATGCAGGCATCGCCATCATCACACCCAGAAGCATGCAGAGGATTCTGTGTGATGTTTTCATTTGAAGTACACTCTCTTCGTTTTCGGAGCGGATTCTGAACCCGATCGGTCGATCGCGACAAATTTGAAATCTCTATACATGTTGTGGTTCGTTGTATTGGCGACAGGGAACAAGATGGAATAGGTGCCGTCACCAGCGGTTATATCTCCGCTCACAAGACCAAACGGCTGGAGCACTGTTGTTCCGCCGTCGTCAAACATGTCATAGATGCCGGCGATCGTTCCATTTTCAACGCGTATGATGGAAACCTTTACCGACGCAATGTCGTCGATCCCGTTTGTGTCCTGTACCGCAACAGTCAACCGTACGGCATTCACCTGATTCGTCGTCGGAACCACAACCGTGTCGGGAACAACAGGATCTGCAAGCGTCGGAAAATAGTTCTTTGTCCTCAGGATGTGGGACGCTGCGAGCTCATTGCTGCCGGTTCCGGCATTGTCCGTTGCCGATACGGTGAACACATATCCGCCGAGA
>JAPLFO010000055.1:6202-11706 GCA_026390635.1 Ignavibacteriales bacterium | reverse complement strand
CCGCCGAGAATATTGCGCTGCGTCCGGAATGTGCAGCGGACCGCATAGCGCCCGTCGTTCGCGATCGAATCGGGGGCAACGCCGTCGTCGTGGAGCGCGAGGTCACTGAGGATAACAGATCCGTCCGGGGCGGTCACCGAGCAGCGCACTGACGCAATCGGCAATCCAAGCGTATCTTTCCGGACATGGGCGAAAACGTCCACGGTACGTTCGATCGTAAGGGCTGTGTCGCTTCCCGCTCGCAGAGGGATGTCCGAGACGGCGGGGGAGAGTGCAAGAGAACTGACATACGGCGGACCGAAGGTGTCAACGGTGCCGTCGTTCGGAAGCTTGCATCCGGAAGACAATAGGATGCCCGCGGCAACAAGAAGCAGTTGAAAGGTTGGTTTCATATTAAAGGGCACAAAAAAAACCGAGGACTACGTCAGCCGCTCGGTGGCTTGTGCAGTCTCCTTCATAGCATTGGTTTTTTAAAGAGTTAAAAAACTGTAGCAACGTGGTCGATAGGAGACAATGCGCAATTGTGTTAGTGATTTCTATCTATACAGCATAGTACTGTTTTTTCAGCTGAATGTCAATTGATACGCCGGAAACCGGTCACCGAGCGTGGCTCGACTGCGCTCGCCAACCAGAGCCGAGGTGACCAAACGCGTGTCACAGTATGGAAAACGGTGTCGGAATGAACGAAACAAAGAGAATGAGCATGGCGACCCAGCCGATGGCCATGCGCACCGGATCCAATGGGGAATCATCCTCAACCGGCGGATGATCGAGCTTGATGACAAAGAGAAGAACGACAGCCCAGAAGAACCAACCCAGCCAGCCGAAAGGAACCTGGATGCCCGCAAGCGGCAGTACGCCAAGAATGCCGATCAGCAGCACCAGTCCGAATACCGTGCGGGAAATAATGCGGTGAAAAGATCCGAACATGGCAAAAGTAATATGTCCGCCGTCCAATTGTCCGACAGGCAGCATGTTCATCGCAGTGACAAATATCCCGAACCAGCCGGCTAACAGGTAGTGATAGTGATACATCTCTGACATCGGAGGCACGAACTGCGTGGAAGGATCCGTCAGAAGTCTGCTCATGAGCTGATAGATGAGCGAGTTACCAAATATCAGTTCCAATCCTTCCGGCGCGGTGTGCCGGAAATAGTCGGGGTGGATGCCGACAATGAAGTTGGCATCAGGCAGGTGCGTGAAGCCGTACGTGAGAATTGCCAGCGACACAACAAATCCCGCAAAAGGGCCTGCGACGCCGACATCGAACATCGCCTTTCGAGAAGGAATGGGGGACTTGGTACGAATGACCGCGCCCACAGTTCCAAAATTCAGAAATCCCGGATAGTTGGGGAATGGGATGTAGTACGGCAGCGTTGCGTCAATCTGATGATAGCGTGCGGCAAAATAGTGGCCAAACTCGTGAAACGTGAGAATGCACAGAATTGAAAGAGAGAATGGAAATCCCAGGTGAAAATTCATGAGATCAAACGGATCCAAGTTCAGCCACTCCACACCGGCCACAGTCGTTGTAAACAAAGTGAAGACGAAGAGGGAAATATGAAGAAGTATTTTTTTTCGGGTCACATCAATGCCTTTCTCTGCAGCAATCCACGTGGTTATTCCGCGCTGCGGTGAAGTTCCTTAGCATCGCCTCGGTGGTGAATTACACATTCGCTCATAAAGATAGGAAAAAATCGGACGTTTTCCATGCAACCCGCAACAAAGAGATTCAGAGGCGGCTTCCACGCCTGACCAATATTCTTGCGTTCCCTGTGAAAGTTTAGTATCTTTGATCGGTTCAGTGGATAAGAGTTCGCCGGAGGGCGAATTTTTTTTAGATGTTCAGCGGTCCAAGTGACGGTTCACGACAGAGAGAAGTCAATGCCAGAAGTCCGCACACGATTTGCACCGAGCCCCACCGGCTACCTCCACGTCGGCGGCCTCCGCACCGCGTTGTATAATTACCTCCTTGCCAGGAAATTCAACGGCACATTCATCCTGCGTATCGAAGATACGGATCAGTCACGCAAAGTGGATGGTGCAGTGGAAAATCTCATCAGCACACTGCAGTGGGCGGGTGTGACTGTTGACGAAGGGCCTGTGTCGGGAGGTTCTGCCGGTCCGTACACACAATCCCAGCGTCTCGGCCTGTACCGGGAACATGCGGAACTGTTGATTGAAAGAGATCATGCGTATTATTGTTTTTGCACCTCCACGCGCCTCGAAAAATTGCGTGAAGAACAAACGGCTGCAAAACTTTCGATCTGCTACGATCGGCATTGTCGTTCGATAGATCGAGCCGAGGCGCGCCGACGGGTCGCAGCCGGCGAACCGCACGTTATCAGAATGAAAATGCCTCTTGATGGCGTATTGACGTTCGATGATCTCATCCGGGGAAATGTGACGATCGCGTACAGCCTTCTCGACGATCAGGTACTGATCAAATCCGATGGATTTCCAACGTACCACCTTGCCGTTGTCGTCGACGATCATCACATGCGCATCAGTCACGTGATACGCGGGGAAGAGTGGCTTCCATCCACACCCAAACATATCACGCTGTATAACGCATTCGGATGGGAGCCTCCGCTGTTTGCGCATCTTCCGTTGCTGCTCAATCCGGACAAGAGTAAACTGAGCAAGCGTCAAGGCGACGTTGCAGTCGAAGAGTATAAGGCGAAGGGCTATCTCAAAGAAGCGCTCATCAATTTTATTGCGCTGCTGGGATGGAATCCGGGAGACGAACGGGAAATTTTTTCTCTCGAGCAGCTTGTCCATGAGTTTTCACTTGAACGCGTTGGAAAATCGGGCGCAGTATTCAATGTGGAAAAATTGCAGTGGATCAATCAGCAGCATATGCGGCTGAAAAGTGATCCGGAGATACTTGAATTGATCCGTCCGCTGCTTCCTGGCGGCACGGCGGGTGCCTTCACTGATGCTTACCTGCTCGCCGTCATCGCGTTGATGAAAGAACGCGCTGTGTTGATAGATGATTTTGTGACAGCCTGTCCGTATTTTTACGGTGAGCCTTTGTCGTACGATGAGAAGTCGGTATCAAAAAACTGGACGCCGGAAGTTCCGCAGCGCGTGGCGCAGCTGGCCGAGCGGTATGCAGTTCTGGATCCTTTGACGGCGGCAACAGCCGAGCAGGCGCTCCGCGAAGAAGCGGAGATGATGGGCGTGGGTGCCGGAAAGCTGNNATCCATCCTGTGCGCCTGGCACTGACAGGAGTTCCGCAGGGGCCGAGTCTTTTTCATTTGATCGAAGTCCTCGGAAAAGAAAAAACGCTGCAGCGTTTGCGCCGCGCGGTGGAAGCGCTCGGACCGGGAAGGGGCAATGCATGAAAAAGCTGGACATCATTCGTCTGCACAATGCGGTGTTCTATGCGTATCACGGTGCGCTTTCCGATGAACAGTCGCTGGGCGGAAAATTTCAGATTGATGTCGAACTCCACTGCAATCTCACTGCTGCCCGGAAGTCCGACAATCTCAACGATACAGTGAATTATGAAAAAGTATTCAGTGTGATGCAGCACGCGGTCGTCGGAAGGAAGCATTTTCTGATCGAGTCGCTTGCGGAAGCGATCGCTGCGGCAATCCTCAAGGAATTTAAACGCGTCATAAAAATCGTCGTTCGGGTGCGCAAACCGGGAGCGCCGATTCACGGCGTACTGGACTACATAGAAGTGGAAGTGGAGAAGACGCGTGGTTGATGTGTTCCTGGGCCTCGGTTCAAACGTGGGGGACCGGCTTCGATATCTGGGGACAGCGATTGTGAGGCTCGGTCAACTACCGGACACGACCGTCCACACCGTGTCTCATGTTTACTCAACAGATCCTGTCGGCGTGGAAGAGCAGGACGAATTTCTGAATGCAGCGGCGTTTCTTTCCACAGGCCTGACGTTGACGGAATTCCATGCCGCCATCAAGCGTCTCGAACGGGAAATCGGCCGGAAAAGGGGACCGAAGTGGGGTCCCCGTGAGATTGACATTGATATTCTCTTGTATGGAGCTGCTGCGGAGGGAATACCGGGTGTCATCGTTCCGCATCCCGAACTTCCGAACAGGAACTTCGTGCTGGAACCNNNNAATCGGTGGAGAACGTGTGCATCCTGAATTGCAGGTGACCATGCGGACGTTACGCGATCAATGTTCCGACCGGCACGGCGTGCGAAATGAAGATACATTGACTGAACAATTGCGTACTATTATCAAGGAGATATCGTGCAGTTCCATCACACAGACGTCCGCTATATAGCCATCGAAGGCGTCATCGGTGCAGGCAAGACAACGCTTGCACATATGCTCGCACAACGCCTGAACGCGCAATTGGTGCTGGAGAAGTTCGAGGAAAACCCGTTCCTCGCGCGCTTCTATGAAGATCCTGAGCGGTTTGCATTTCAGACGCAGATTTTTTTCCTGCTGAGCCGCTACAAACAGCAGCGCGATCTCTTCCAGGCAGACCTGTTTCAAAACGTTCTGGTGACGGACTACATCTTCGACAAGGACAAGATCTTCGCCTATCTGAACCTTCAGGATGATGAACTGAAGTTGTATGAAACGCTCGTGACATCCATCGAAAAGAATGTGCCGGTGCCGGACCTGGTGGTATACATGCAATCCAGCGTTCCACGTCTGATGTCGAATATCAAAAAACGCGGGCGTTCATACGAAGAGAATATGTCCGAAGAATATATCCTGAATGAGGCGTACAACTATTTCTTCTTCCGGTACAAGAATTGTCCCCTCATGATCGTTAATTCAACAGAAATCGACTTTGTTGCCAGTCCGGAAGATTTCGAACAATTATTCAACGAAATAATGCGTGAAAACAGGGCACCGGTGGAGTATTACAACCCTCCGATCCGAAAGTGATTGCGGTGTATGGTACGATTTGTTCTTGGACTCATTCTTTTTTTTATTGTCGCAAAGGTTCTCGGCGTGGTGATAGCATTTCTCCGCCAAGCGCTTTCTCCGCCTCGTCCGCAGGATGGGGTGGAAAAAAAAATGGCGCATCGGCAATTCGACAACATTGAAGATGCGGAATATGAAGACATCACGGAAAAGAAGAAATAGATGCGTTCTTTAGAATCATCCCTCAAGCGGCTCCTGGTCCGGTGTGTGGAGCTCCTCGCTCCTCCTCCGGCTTCCTCGATGGCTTCACTGCGTTTTCATAAGATCCTCATCATTCGTCAACACGACCAACTCGGCGACCTTCTGATCTCAACACCGGCGATCCGGGCGGTGCGCAAGCGCTTTCCCGATGCGTTCATCGCCGTCGTTGTGCGGGAATATACGGCAGCGGTGATGCTCCACAATCCCTCCGTCGACCAGGTGATTGTCTTCAGCGAAAAACTGTACGGATGGACGTGGAGGAAATGGCGCTGCTTCTGGAAGGCGCTGCGTGGCGGATTTGATTGCGCTATTGTCCTCAACACCGTTTCCCGCTCACTGACATCCGATATCATCGCCGTTCTCAGCGGTGCGAAAAATATTGTCGGT
>JAPLFO010000055.1:0-6145 GCA_026390635.1 Ignavibacteriales bacterium | reverse complement strand
TCACACGACTCCTCGCTGCCGGAAAAAATATACAATAGTGTGGTCAGCCGAGATTCCGCTGTGAAAACGGAAATTGAACGAAATCTTGACATTGTCCGCGTTCTTGGTGCCGAAGAGAACGATCACGAATACGATCTTGTTCTTACCGAAGAGGAAAAAAAAACCGGAGACGCGGTGTTTGAATCGCTGAAGGTCAAGACCAAGCGCTCGATTGTCGGTGTTCACATCGGTGCGGAAAATCCTGCGAAATGTCTGCCTCTCGAAACGCTTGCCGGCGTGATCAACGATTGCTTCGAACACGTGGGATTTGAGATCATTCTGATGCATGGTC
The DNA here is from genome assembly GCA_026390635.1 of Ignavibacteriales bacterium. Classification (GTDB taxonomy): domain Bacteria; phylum Bacteroidota; class Ignavibacteria; order UBA10030; family UBA8401; genus JAPLFO01. The sequence goes on along the minus strand of JAPLFO010000055.1, from coordinate 5,814 downwards.
CCGGCGAAGGGAGAAGACTTGGAGCGCTCATGAAGATGATCAGGGTTCCGGTACATGCTGCTCCGGTGGTGCCGTTGCGAATTGCGGCGGCGTTGATCGGGCGATGCAGTCTCTTTATCTGCAACGACACCGGAACACTGCATATTGCCTCAGCGCTCCGCGTTCCGACCGTTTCGTTTCATGCGTTGTCGGATCCGGCAATCTGGAAACCCGGGCATCCACGGCATATTGGTCTCTACGCGAAGAACGGTGTCATCGGTTCCATCACTCAGCAGGACATTCTGCGGGCGATTGAAACACGAGGCCTCAACGCCCGGCAATTCCAGTGAGGAAAAAAGTATGATACGATATGAAGAAGAAATTCTCCGCCTAAAGAAAGAAATGAATGCGGTGCTCCTGGCGCATTACTACCAGGAATCCGCGATTCAGGACATTGCAGATCTTGTGGGCGACAGTCTCGAACTCTCACGCCGTGCCGCTGCGACAAATGCGGATGTGATCGTCTTCGCGGGCGTACATTTTATGGCGGAGACTGCGAAAATATTGAGTCCGCAGAAAATGGTGCTCCTCCCTGATCGTGAAGCAGGATGTTCTCTTGCAGAAGGATGTCCGGCGGATGAGTTCAAAGCATTCCGCATGCGGAACCCCGATCACGTAGCAGTCACGTACATCAATTGCTCTGCTGAAGTGAAAGCCCTCAGCGACATCATTTGCACATCGGGCAACGCCGAAAAAATCATCCGGCAGATTCCTGCCGACAAATCAATCCTTTTTTCGCCGGACAAAAATCTCGGAACGTACCTGGTTAAAAAGACGGGACGCCCCATGCTTCTCTGGAACGGCAGTTGTGTTGTACACGAGACATTCAGCGAGCGGAAAATTGCCGCGCTGCAGATTGAGCATCCCGGAGCGAAACTCATCGCGCATCCTGAATGCGAACCCACACTGCTGGATCATGCAGCGTTTATCGGATCTACCAGTGCGCTGCTGAAGTATGTGGAATCGAGCCCGGAGAAGGAATTCATTGTTGCAACAGAATCGGGCATCCTGCATCAGATGGAAAAACATTGCCCGGAGAAAATATTCATACCCGCGCCGCCCACTGCCAATTGTGCATGCAATGAATGCCCCTATATGAAGAAAAATACGCTTGAGAAGGTCTATCAATGTATGAAGGACCGCGCTCCTGAAATCGTCCTGGAAGAGGGCTTGCGCCGGCGTGCCGCTGTGTCCATCAATCGCATGATGGAGATGAGCTAGAGACATGGTCGGAGTCCACTCACCGTATACTGGAGCACAATATGTAGCGCGACTCCGTGGAGTCGCGGTCATCGGATGCTCTGGCAGTATTGGAACTTAGTCCACTCGTTGTTGTAGTTCCATCCTGAGTTTTGTATATTTTCATGTTTTATTGGGGCGTGTCGAGCAGGACAGGCCGCCTGTCGGCGCCGTCAGGCGGCGTCGGTGTTGTGAGTTTATCTCTCTATTGGAAAGGATAGCCCAATGCGTTTGCGTGTGTATATCGAAGATCTCTCAAAACATACAGGAGAAGACGTCACCATCTCCGGTTGGCTGTATAACAAACGCTCCAGCGGGAAAATCCGCTTCCTGATAATCCGAGACGGCACGGGAGTATTGCAGGGCGTTCTGGTAAAAGCAAATCTTCCCGAAGAAGTTTTCAATCGCTTCGATGAGCTGACGCAGGAATCTTCGTTCTCGATGACGGGCGCTGTGCGCAAGGAAGACCGCGCACCAGGCGGATTCGAAATGGAAGTGAAAGACGTGAAAATTATTTCGGTGGCTCAGGAGTACCCTATTACACCGAAGGAGCACGGCGTTGAATTCCTGATGGATCGGCGCCATCTTTGGCTGCGCTCGTCGCGGCAGCATGCGATTCTGCGTGTTCGTCACGAAATTATCCGTTCCATCCGCGAATTCTTCGACAACCGCGGGTTCACCCTCATGGATGCCCCAATCTTCACGCCGGCAGCATGCGAGGGAACAAGCACGCTCTTCGAGACTGAATACTTTGATCTCGGAAAGGCGTATCTGACGCAATCCGGCCAGCTCTATGGTGAAGCCGGTGCAATGGCGTTTGGAAAAATATACGTGTTTGGCCCCACATTTCGTGCAGAAAAATCGAAGACACGCCGTCACCTGACAGAATTCTGGATGGTGGAACCTGAAGTCGCATTCAATGATTTGAACGACAATATGGATCTTGCTGAAGATTTCCTGCAGCACATCGTCGGCAACGTCCTGAAAAACCGCCTTCCGGAATTGAAGGCACTCGAGCGGAACACCGCCATGCTCGAAAATGTCAAAGCGCCGCTGCCGCGCATCACCTATGACGAAGCCGTGGACATCCTGCACAAAAAAGGAATCGCCTTCGAGTGGGGCAATGATCTCGGCGGTACAGATGAAACTGTCGTCTCCGAGCAGTTCGACAGGCCGGTGATGGTCCATCACTATCCATCTGCAATCAAAGCGTTTTACATGAAACGCGATCCGAACAACGACAAGCTTGCACTTGCCGTCGACGTTCTGGCTCCCGAAGGGTACGGCGAAATCATCGGCGGAAGTCAGCGTGAAGACAATCTCGATCTTCTGCTGGGGAGAATTCATGAACACAATCTTCCGGAAGCGGCGTTTGATTGGTACCTCGATCTCCGGAAATACGGCAGCGTGCCGCATTCGGGATTTGGTCTGGGTGTGGAACGCACTGTCTCCTGGATTTGCGGACTCGACCACGTGCGCGAGACAATTCCTTTTGCACGGATGATCTATAGACTCAATCCATAAGCCATGCTCATTGCATCCCATCTTCGAAAAAAATTCACCACGGTGCAGGCCGTGGACGATGTGTCCCTGACCGTGCAGCGGGGTGAGATCTTCGGACTCCTTGGTCCCAACGGCGCAGGCAAAAGCACGACCATCCGCATCCTGCTGAATATTCTCACCGCCGACAGCGGCAGCGTTACCTTCGACGGCCAGCCGGTATCCCCGGCACTGCTGAACCGTATCGGCTATCTTCCGGAAGAGCGGGGATTGTATCAGAAGAATAGACTGATGGATGCCGTGTTGTACTTCGCAAGCCTCAAAGGATTGACCGGCCCCGCGGCGATACAGCGCGCACAGTCCCTGCTGCAGCGATTCGATCTGACCGCGTATGCTAAACGGAAGATTGAAGAACTCTCCAAAGGGAATCAGCAGAAAGTACAGTTCATCACCGCGATTCTGCACGATCCCGACTTTGTCGTGCTGGATGAACCGTTCTCCGGATTGGATCCCGTGAATCAGATCCTGTTGAAAGATATTCTGCAGGAACTGAAGCAACAGGGGAAAGCCATTATATTTTCGACGCACCAGATGGATTCCGCCGAACGCATCTGTGATCGCCTGTGCCTGATCAATCATGGAAAAATCATTCTCGAAGGCACCGTCAAGTCCGTGAAGCAGCAATTCGGCAAGGATGCAGTGCGGCTGGAGTTTTCCGGCGACGGGTCGTTCCTTTCCGGATTGCCGATGGTTGAGCAATCGACAGTCTACGAGAATTACGCCGAGCTTGTGTTGCGTCCTGATGTAACCGCACGCGAAATGCTGGAAGCAGCGTCGCAGAAACTGGACATCCGCAAATTTGAATTTGTCGAACCGTCGCTTAATTCTATCTTCATCTCCGTCGTCGGCGCTGATCCGTCTGTTGATGCCCTGTCGGAGAAAGAGTCGATCGGCGTGGAAACGGATGCATCCAAAATATCCCGCGATCCGCGCGTGCGCAAATCACTGCTGAGCGTCATTATTGTATTTCTTTTCTTGATGGTCTTCGGGGCGCTTTCGCTCAAGGCAGCCGAGCCTCAATGGCTGATGCTGGCAGTTCTTGCCGCCGCTGCACCGGTTTCCGTTGCCAGATATGTCAAAGCGAGAAAAGACGTGGAGAAGGAGGTGGCATCGCATGTTCACTAAAATCCTGGCCGTCGCCCGTTGGGAGTTTCTCGAAAAAGTGAAGACGAAAGCCTTCATCGTCAGTCTGTTGATGATGCCGCTCATCATGGGCATCTTCACCGCGATTCCCGGACTCCTCATGTCGAAGGGAGATGCCAAAACTCGTCAATATGCCATCATCGATCAAACGAAGGAACTCGCGTCAAAAATATCGAACGAGCTTGACCGGCAGTACAAACTTCCGGGAGGCATTCCGAATTATCGTCTGGATCAATTGACCGACGGCGATATGTCGCTCGAGCATCTGAAGGCGCTCGCCACGTCGAAGATGCTGGCAGGCGAGATCGAGGGCTGCTTTATCATCCCGGCCAATGTGGCAGACAGCGGCAGCGTAGAATTTCGCGCGCAAAACGTCGGCAACATCCGGGACCAGGAACGCTTCACAAGAATCGTGGAATCGTCTATCGTTGAAAACCGTTTGCTGAAGAGCGGCTTCGATCCGCAGCAGATCAAAAAACTGACCACCAAAATTGATATCAAGACGATCAAGATATCCGCGAAGGGGGAGGAAAAAGAATCCGGTTTTCTGGAGACGTACTTCAGTGGGTACATTTTCATTATGATGTTGATGTTCCTAGTTCTTACATCGGGACAAATGCTGATTCGAAGCATGGTGGAAGAAAAGTCCAACCGGATTGTGGAGATACTTCTCTCCTCCTGTTCGCCGCGGGAGTTAATGTCGGGCAAGGTGCTCGGATTGAGCCTGCTCGGTTTGACAACGGTCCTTTTCTGGATTGCGATCCTCGTCGCAGTCGTTCTGGGAACGAAAACACACTACCTCGAATTTGAACACGTTCTGCTTCTGCTCCTCTATTTTGTTCTCGGATATCTTTTGTATGCTGCACTTTTTGTGGCAGTCGGTGCTCCGTTGACAACAGAACAGGACGCCCAGCAGGCAACGAGCCTGGTGAGCATCGCACTGGTGGTTCCGCTGGCATTTGCGCTGCCGGTGATGCAGGATCCCAATTCGCTCCTCTCCCGGATTCTCACCCAGATCCCGTTTTTTACGCCGACATTCATGGCGTTGAGACTTTCAATTCAGCTTCCGGAATGGTGGGAGATTGCTCTCTCGTTGACGACATTGTCCCTATCAATTGCCGGGATGATGTGGGTGGCGTCACGGATTTTCCGGATCGGCATTTTGCTGACAGGGAAGAAGCCGTCATTGAAGGAACTACTCCGATGGGTGACGACGAACACATAAGACTCACATCTATCATACTCAGGGAAATCGAAAATGAAATGGTTGCGTGAATGGATTGCGATTATTGCGGTACTGCTTGCTTTCATTGAGCGGGGAGATGCCCAGGTGATTGCGGGTACGGATCGTGCGGAGAGCTTCAGGGAGAATATTTACGGACTTGGAATATCGGGCGGGGCTGCGAGCGGACTCGGCGTCAGTTTTCGCGCGCATTTTCCATCGCTCATTTCCGTGCAATTCGTCGGCGGGATCATTAAGAGCTCGTCGGTGCTTTCATCGTCTCTTGGCGCGCAGGTGCAGTACGATCTGGTCCGCGGCCGCTCAACGCGGTTCTTCGGCGGAATGGGAGTGAGCTACTACTATTCCGGCGAAAGCTCGAACGATCTGAAAGGACCGTTCCGGCTGGGACTTGGCGTGGGGGGTGAGTTTCTTATCCAGCAATCGCTGTCTGCAACCCTGGGAGGAATGTTCACCTACTTCAGTGACGGAGTCATCGTTCCGCTGCCGGAATTGAGTATTCACTATTATTTCCGATAAAGGAGGTGCAGTCCGTCGGGAAGAGAGAAGTTTTATGTTTCACCGAATTCTATTTAGGCACGGTCTCATGACCG
>JAPLFO010000058.1 GCA_026390635.1 Ignavibacteriales bacterium | reverse complement strand
GACGAGTATGCTGAAGCGTTTCGGTGTTACGGGGCCCCAGAATGATCTCCGGTTGAGAAATGTCGCAGCAGTGATGGTGACAGCGTCGGTTCCCCCATTCGCAAAAGAAGGAGGGGTGGTGGACGTGATGGTGTCGTCGCTCGGAGATGCAACGGGATTGCAGGGAGGTACCCTGCTTTTAACCCCGCTGTCCGGGATGGACGGCGTTGTCATGGCCTCCGCGCAGGGCGCAATGTCGGTCGGAGGTATGAGCGTGAATGCCGGCGGCAACGAGATACGGAGAAACCATACCGCCGCTGGCCGGATTCCCGGTGGAGCTGTTTTGGAAAAGGCGGTACCGACTGAATTTCGGCGGGACAGCACGCTCTCGATCGTTCTGACGCAATCTGATTTTACAACAGCAAAAAGAATCGCCGAAGCGGTCAATGGAAAATTCAATTCGGCGCTGGCGACGGCGATCGATGGTTCCGCAGTGACGCTCATCGTACCGGCGGACTCGCGTGGTGCCAACAAAATCGTCGACTTCATTTCCCAGGTGGAACTGCTGGAGGTTACTCCGGATGTCGCGGCGAAAGTGATCATCAACGAACGGACCGGCACGGTCGTGATCGGCGGCAATGTTTCGATCCTTCCGGTTGCGATTTCGCATGGCGGACTGAATATTGAAGTGCAGTCCGTCCCCGTCATCTCACAGCCGGGAGCGTTCTCGCAGGGTACGACGGTGCAGACCCAGCTGACGACGATTGCCACATCGCATGACAGCACAGCCGTGTATGCCGTCGACGGTCTGGCGACAGTGCAGGATGTTGCGAAAGCACTGAACACCATGCGGGTCTCCCCGCGGGATATCATTGCGATATTTCAGGCTCTGAAAGAAGCGGGCGCATTGAAAGCAGAACTCATCATCATTTGATGCACTATGGATCCGACCCTCAACATATCGAGCGCAGCAACGAATGGTATCAAGCCGGACAAAATGGATGCGAAGGCCAAAGTCCGCCTGCAACGTGCCGTACAGGATTTTGAGGCGGTATTTGTCGGATATCTCCTGAAGACAATGCGGCAAAGCGTTCCGAAAGAAGAAGGAGAAGGCGGCGGTTTCGGCGGCGAAATGATGGAAAGCGTTTTTGACATGGAATTGTCAAAGCATATTTCCCGGAACAGCAACCTCGGATTGGCCGAAATGATGTACAGGAAATTGACGGGTGAACCGCTTCCCAAGGTGCATGAACAATTGGTTCCACCAAAGCAAACCGAGTCACAATCTGTGGGAGTTGTTACTCCAACGACTCCGGCGAAAGCGACGACAAAAAAAATTGAATCGTTCTCGGACGCAACGCTCGTGTCTGCAGGTGCATCACACCCGGCCCGCCCGGCGTCTCTGGCTCCAAGCGTACCGCCGGCTGCTGACACGCTCAAAGACAGACTGGACGGCCTGAACACGATTATCAGTTCGGCGGCGGAACAGCACGGGCTCAATCCCAATTTGTTGAAAGCCATCATCGCGACAGAATCGGGCGGCGTTGCGCATGCACGGTCATCGCAAAATGCAAAAGGACTCATGCAGCTTATTGATTCGACGGCTACCGCTATGGGGGTGAGCAATGTGTGGGATCCCCGACAGAACATTGACGGCGGCTCGAAGTACTTGAAGAAGATGATGGAGCGGTTTGGCGGAGACATTCGGCTTGCCCTGGCATCGTATAATGCGGGTCCAGGAGCAGTTGAAAAACACGGTGGAATTCCGCCGTACAAGGAGACACAAAAGTACGTCAAAAGGGTAATGGATTACCTCAACTACTTTGAAAGCGCGGAGGCTGGCGGAAATGAAGAAGACTGAAGAATTGGCCGAAATATTGGAATCGGGGGCTGGACTGGCAGAGACGATGCTGGACATACTCAAGGCCCAGCAGCAGGCGATCGTTCAGTTTCAGAGCGCTGCGCTCGGTGAGCTTCTGGAAAAGCAACAATCCCTGGTAAAACCAATGGAAATCATGGAAAAAAAAAGGCAGGATCTGACTATCGAAATCGGACGGATGAGCGGGGCGCCGAAGGAAACGCGGTCATTGAAAGAACTGGTGGAAACGCTTGAAAAAGATGAAGCAGCGAAAATCCAGAAATGCGGTAACCGGCTTCACGCCATCGTTGAACAGGTACTCACCATTAACAACCAGAACAAGGTGCTTCTGGAAAATTCGTTGCGCTTCATTCAACGCAATTTGCGCATTATCACGAGCGACTACTCAAGAAAGTTCGTAGATGCCAAGATCTGACGATGTGAGAAGAAAAGGAGTGTAGTATATGGCCGGACTATCACAAGTAATTGAAACAGCACGGCGCGGGCTGGCAAGCCAGCGCACCGCCATGAATATTGTCGGAAGCAATATTGCGAATGCCTCGACACCCGGCTACTCGCGACAGCGCGCCGAATTGACGCCGACAATCGACTTGCAGCAGGCCGGCATCACGATAGGTACCGGTGCCGATGTCAGCGGTGTTCAACGGATGCGAAGCAAATTTCTGGATCAACAGGTCCGATCGACATACGACTCGCTCAACTATGCACAGTCCCAATACAGTGTCCTTTCACAGATTGAATCGATTGTTAATGAACCGTCCGACAATGGTGTGAGCTCGGCGCTGAACAAGTTCTTCAATTCCTTTCAGGCATTATCACTGCATCCCGAAGACTCCTCGGCGCGATATGCGGTGCAGCAGCAGGGAAAACTCCTTGCGCAGAGCTTCAAGCAATTACGGAGTGATATCAATCAACTGCGCACAGATATCGGAATGAATATTCAGGCCAAAGTGACGCGCATCAATGAGCTGACCAGCGAAATCGCGGACATGAACGGCAAGATTGTTGTCGCGGAGGCGGCAGGTGTCGAGTCATCGGTACTGAAAGATCAGCGTGATCTCCGGGTGGAAGAGCTTTCCACATTGGCCAAGGTGAGCGTCGCCGATGAAGCGGGTGGATCGGTGGCGGTGATGATCGGCGGAACAGTCGTGGCTTCCCGCGGCGGTTCCATGCAACTGGAGGCAGTGAAAAATGACACCAGCATCCAGATCTTTTCCAAAGATCATTCGCAGAAAATCGAGCTGCAATCGGGCGAGCTGGGAGGAATGCTCGATGCCTACAATACCGCCATTCCAGGATATCTCATCCAACTCGATACAACGGCGAAGACGCTGATCGATCGGGTGAATCAATTACATTCCGCCGCCTATGGCTCCGGCACGCCGCCATCGACAGGATATAATTTCTTTTCCGGCACCGATGCCAGCGATATCACGCTCGACAGTCACGTGGCGAACGATATCACCACTATCGCCGCATCCGGCAACGGTTCGATCGGAGACAATGCCGCCGCTCTGGCAATTGCAGGCGTTCGGGATGAGAAATTGTTGAATAATGGATCGACCACCGTCAGTGACTACTACAACGGTCTCGTGAATCAGATCGGAACAGACGTCAAGCGCGCGGAGGATGTTTCCAAAACGCAAGAACTTCTTTCCGCCCAGCTTGAAGGGCAGCGCAGTGCAGTGTCGGGTGTGTCGATCGACGAGGAAATGACGCTGATGATTCAGTACCAGCGCTCCTTTGACGCAGCATCGCGGATGATTCGCACTGTCGATGAGATGTATCAAACTCTATTGAATATGGTGTAACTATGAGAATCACAGAGAACAGCATGACCAAGGCGTACCTTACATCCATCAACGGAGCGAAGGAACGCATCAACAAACTGCAGGCGCAGATTGCCACCAACAAGCGGGTCACCCGCCCGTCGGATGATCCCCAGGCATCCTCCGCCATTATGCGGCTGCTTTCCGGCATCAGCGCCAACGAGCAATATCAGAGCAATGTCACGGACGCCCGGGCCGCCACCGCCGCCACAGATACAGCTCTGCAAAATTTTTCGTCGATCATGCAGAATTTTAATGCAGTGATAATCAAAGCGACGGACGGGACGCAAACCCCGAAACAGTTGAATCTCCAGGCGGACATGATCGATCAGTTGATTGCCGAGGCTGTCGGCACTGCAAACTCAAAATTCAATGGAAAATTCCTCTTTGGGGGATCAAAAACGCAGACTGCACCTTACAGCCTCCAGTCGAATCCGGTCAGCCCGCCGTCACAAATTGTCATCTATCATGGCGACGCAGTTCCCACGCAGTATCAGGTTGGTGACGGATTGAAGCAGGATGTGGCCCTTCCCGGATCGGACGTCTTCCAGGGGACAGCGATATTGGATACGATGATCGCGATGCGGGACAAGTTGCGGGGTGTTGCGAATCCGGCCATGGAACTCAGCGGTACATTGAGTGTGAATGCCGCCGTCGGTACAAGCGTCGATATGTCTGTGACCGCGAAGGATGGGCTGGGAGGAAATCATGATGTCGTGCTGCGATGGACGAAATCCGCGGCCAATGCGTGGGATGTGACGACAGTCTCTGCAAGCAATGCTGCGTTCAGCGGTGGAACGGCTTCGGTGAGTTTTGACCCTGTGTCCGGCGATGTTGCATCATTCGCGCAAACGAGTCCGCTGAACATTACATCAACGTTGAGTCCGGCGGCGCCGGTTCTTTCCTTCGTCCTTCAGACAGGAGCATTGAAGGAATATGGTGATACATCGAATGCATCGGTCAAGCAATTGCAGGACATCCCGAATGGTGCGGATCGTACGTTGGTTTCCTCCTTTGTCGATTCAATTCTGGAAGCGCAGGGAAAACTCGGAACGATTCAACAAGGGCTCGATACGACTCTCAGCTATGTACAGTCACAAAAAGCACGGTTGCAGGATATGCTTTCCTCCTATCAGGACGTCAACGTTGCTGATGCCGCACTCAAATTGAAACAAGAAGAATCGATGCTGGATGCGGCGCTTGCTGTCGCGGCACGGGTTCTTCCAAAATCGCTCCTAGACTACCTGGGCTAGTATGAATCGGAAATTCGATATCAGTACCATAGGCGGGCTTGTGCTTGGCATTCTGGCTATCTTCGGTTCATTCATTCTGGAGGGCGGGCGCATTGGAGGCCTCATTTCAATTCCTCCGCTGATTATTGTTTTTGGCGGAACGTTTGCCGCGGCAGTCATTGGCGTTGGTTTGAAGAATTTTGCCAAAATCGGCGTCTTGATTAAGTTCACCGTGCTCCCTCCAGCGTTTGCGGTAAAAGAAACAATCGCTCAACTGGTGCGGTATTCAACCATTGCGCGCAAAGATGGACTTCTTGTTCTGGAGCGCGAGCTGGAAAAAATACCCAATGTGTTTATGAAAAAGATTCTCCGTTTCACCATCGACGGAGCCGATCCGGTCGTGCTGCGCAATTTGGCAGAAACGGAAATCGTGAATTGCGAAGAACGGCATTTCCGGGGGGCCGAGCTATTTGAAAAAATGGGCGGATACTCGCCGACGATGGGTATCATCGGTACAGTGATGGGATTGATCGCCACACTTGCCGCTGCGGGCGGCAATCCCGATGAGCTCATTCGCTCGATCGCCGGCGCATTCATTGCGACGTTGTGGGGTGTGTTCATGGCCAATATCGTCTGGATGCCCATTGCAGATAAATTGAAAAATATTCAGGCGGAGGAACGATTGTTCATGGAATTGATTACTGAAGGAGTTCTTGCAATTCAGGACGGCGAAATTCCCTCAGTGATCAAGGCAAGACTGAACAGTATGCTTCCATCCAAAGAACAGGACATTGAGTAAGATCATGCGGAAGAAGACCGCTTCAAAAAAAAGAGAAAAAGACCGATCCGACCGATGGCTGCTGACGTATGCCGATTTAATCACGCTGCTGCTGGGTCTGTTCGTCATATTGTACGCGATGTCTAAAATCGACGTCGGCAAATACACGGAGCTGGTTGCAGCTCTCGGCGGGGTATTTGGGAGGGAAAACGCCGGAGTTCTCAGCGGGGAGCGGACGCCTATTCCGCCAGCGGTCAACGGCGTGCAGGCACAGCGCCAGAAGATTGCTCAGGAAATCAATGCAGCACTCTCCACCAATATGAAAAAAGGACTTGTCGCTGTGACCCAGAATGAACGCGGTGTTACGGTCCATATTATGGAGGAACTACTTTTCGCCTCCGGCAGTGCTGAATTAAAGGCATCGTCGCTTGCGGCGCTGGATACGCTGACGGGCATCGTCGCGCGCCTGCCCAATGACGTTCGCGTGGAAGGACATACCGACGATGTTCCGATCCATACCCCGCAGTTTCCTTCCAACTGGCATTTGTCGGTTGGACGCGCTGTCAACACGGCATACTACATGATGGGGAAGCAGAAAATTGAACCGGAAAGATTGTCGGTTGTCGGCTTTTCGGAATACCGCCCGCTCGTTCCGAACACGACTATCGGGAACAAGTCGCGCAATAGAAGGGTGGACATCATCATCGTGACGAACGTAGGCAATAAGAACTCTCAACAGTAACTTCTACTACTCAGGGTAGCACCATGTTCATTATCATCGGATTTGTCATTGTCATTGGGTGCGTTTTGGTTGGCTTCATGATGCATGGCGGGCCGCCGGCGGTGCTGTTGCAGTACAATGAATTTATTATCATTGGAGGTGCAGGCATCGGTTCACTGCTGGTCGGGACGCCCCTGGCAATTCTCAAGCAAATGGGTTCAAGCATCGGCCGGATGTTCAAGGGAGACCAGTTCTCGAAAGAACAGTACGTTAATCTTCTGCGGACGATGTTTGAATTGTTTAACGTTGCCCAGCGGGACGGACTCATCAACGTGGAAGCCCACATCGAGAAGCCCAAAGAGAGCAGCATCTTTTCAAAGAATACGTTCCTGCTGGAGCAGCATCACGCTCTGGAGTTTCTCTGCGATACGATGAAACTGATGCTCGGCGGCGGTATCGCCGCCCACGATTTGGAAGCGATGCTCGATGCGGACATTGACAGCCATCATTCGGAAACCGGCAATGCTCCCGGTATTGTACAGACCCTGGCGGATGCGTTTCCGGGACTCGGCATCGTTGCCGCGGTGCTCGGCATTATCGTCACTATGGGAGCTATCAATGGCCCGCCGGAAGAAATCGGTTTGAAGGTTGCGGCGGCGCTGGTGGGAACATTTATCGGGATTCTCTTGTCGTATGGCTTCGTTGGTCCGATGGCAAAACACATGGAGCTGTTGAATGCTTCCGAAGCGCGGTTCTATGAATGCATCAAGGCAGGGGTCGTCGCCTATGCAAAAGGCAATGCCCCGATCGTCGTGGTTGAATTTGCACGCCGCGTGATCTTTCACAGCGTTCGTCCGTCATTCAGCGAAATAGAAACCGTCATAAAAGAGGCACGAAAAGGATAAGCGCCATGCAGCACGACCCGGAATCCGAAACACCGATTATCATTATCAAGAAGAGGCGGCGCCTGGAAGATCGCCTATGCCGACTTCGTCACCGCGATGATGGCGCTCTTCATGGTGCTCTGGATCGTCGGACAAAGCAAGCAGGTGAAGCAATTCGTTGCGGCGTATTTCAAGGACCCCGGTGCCTTTTTTGAAAACACGAAAGGCGGCGGCATGTTCCAGGGTTCGGACGCGTCGACGCAGGAAGTAAACATCGACCAATTCCTCAAGCGCGAAAAGGAGAAGTTGAAACAGATGGGGGACTCCATCCTGGGAAATATCAAGAAAGTCGCGGAGTTGAGCGAACTCAGCAAGCAAGTCAAGGTTGAGGTTGTGCAGGAAGGCCTGCGGATTGAGTTGATGGAGGGGTCGGATGCATTCTTTTTCGATGTGGGGACAGCATCACTCAAGGGGGGCGCGGTGAAAATCTTGACTATCATAGCGGGCACCATCGGAAAGCTTCCGAACTTTATTGTGATCGAGGGACATACCGACAGCAGGCCCTATGGCAGGCCGGACGGATACGGCAATTTTGAACTCAGCGCCGACCGCGCCAACAGCGCGCGGCGGATCCTTATGTCGCACGGAGTTCGCGAATCACAATTGGATGCGATCCGGGGATATGCAGACACACGGCTGCGAAATACGGAGAATCCGTTCGATGTCACCAACCGCCGGATTAGTATCATTATTAAGAGCGATTCAAAAGTGAAGAAAGACTAATATGGAACATCTGACGATCCTTGTAGTGGAAGATGATCCCGCCCAGCGCGCCTTGCTTCTGGAGTTGCTGAGCAGCGTGAGCGGATACACCGTGCTGGAAGCGGAAAACGTCGCGAAGGCGCTCCCGCAGATTCAGGAATCACGGCCGTCGCTCATCATCAGCGATTACTATATGCCGGGGGAGGATGGATTTCAATTCTGCTCCAGGGTGAAGAAACATCCAGTCTGGCGTGAATCAATGTTCATGCTGTTGACGGCGGCTGCGGATCTTGAACATAAACTTGCCGGGCTTGAGATCGGCGCCGACGATTATCTCGCCAAACCGTTTAATGCCGAGGAATTTATTTCCCGGGTCCGTGCTCTGTTGCGCATTAAGACGCTCCAGGACGATCTGCGGTTGGAGCGCGATGAACTGCAGCGCGCAAACATCACTTTGGAGGAGAACTTCGAAGGGATTGTCGCACTTCTGTCAAAATTGATCAGCGCACGCGTTCCCGGAGCGGAAGAACGCGGAGAAAATGCCCGACGACTCTGCCAGTGGATTGGCGAACGCTTCAATCTCCCGCAACACACGCTTCACTTGCTCGGTCTCGCAGCACAATTGCATGAAATCGGGAAGATTACTTTTGGTGATGATTTGCTGCAAATCGATCCACGAAAAGCGACGCACCTGGAAATCCAGAGACTGTCGGAGTTCGCTGTTCTCGGACAGTCGCTTGTGGAGGGAATACCACAGTTGGGGGCAATGGGGCTCTGGTTCAAACACCAGCTGGAGAACTTCGATGGGACCGGATATCCTGATAAAAAAATGGGAGATCAGATTCCGCTGCCGGCAAGAATCCTGCGGGCTGTCAACGTTGTTGATCAGCTTCCCCTTGATATGGCAAACAACACAGAAACGCTCGTCGAAGCGCTTCAGAAAATGCGCGGTATCATTCTCGATCCTCACGTCGTCCAGCTCACACGCGAGTATTTCACGATTACGCAGCATCCGGCATGGGCACCGGCACAGGTGTCAAGCTGCTTCCGAAGGAGTCAATAATCACTCAATCACACATCGATAAAATTCTTTCGCAGCATCACTTCGATCCAATTATCAACAGAATTTATGTTTATTCGGAATGACCCCTCGACTCGCTTCGCTCGCTCGGGGTGACGAGTGGAGTTTGAAAAGTTCACACATCTTTTGGGAAGACAGTGCGTCACCCCGAGCGAGTCGAGGGGCGCTTTCTTGAGTTGGCGAGTGTAGTTTGCACAAAAATCAAAAAAAAGAGCCTTGCGCGTTTCCGGCAAGGCTCTCGTGCTTCTACAAACAACAGATGCTTACTTCAACAGCACCATTTTCAGTGACTTTTCAAGATTGCCGACACGCAGTGTATAGACGTAGCTGCCGGTGGCAACGGATTTTCCGAAGTTGTCTTTGCCATTCCATGAAACGGAATGCGAGCCCTTGGTGTATTCTTCGTTGTTGATCAAGGTGCGCACTTCACGGCCGAGCATATCGTAGACCTTCAAGATGACTTTCTTCACGAGTGGTAGCGAGAATGTGATCTCGGTTGCAGGATTAAACGGATTCGGATAGTTCTGAAGGAGCTGATAGTCTTCCGGAGTAATGACCGCGTAGTCCTTGGTGCTGACGCCGCCCGCGATGTCTGATTCAAGCGCACGAACGATCCACTTCTTGGGATTGGTGACGAGCTTTGTCGAATCAGTGGAGAACTTCGAAGAATCGATCTTCCAGTGCTGCCAGGTATAGGTGGCAGAGTCCGTCAACGACTGATAAGGCATAAACATCTCAACTTTGCCGTCGCCGTCAAAATCAATCGGGTTGGTCGGCTTGGCTGCAAAGCCTTCGCCACCAACATTCACGGTGTCTTTGCGTCCGAGAGAATCGCGGAATGTCCGGCTGGCGTAGATATCCTTCTCTCCAGTGTAGTAGACGATCCGTTTGTAGGCGGACGAATCGTCGATTTTGCCGCCCTGGAATTCCATTGCGACTGCATTGCTCGGATATGATGAAGCGACGATGATTTCAGGTTTGCCATTGCGGTTCATGTCGCCTACGACGCCCATAAAGCAGGCTATCGGCGCACCGGTTGCATCCTGAGAGATGGCACGGAAGACGCGCTTCGAATGTGTTTCGTCGGCGTTCAGGACGTTGTCGCCTTTGCTGTAATTGACGATCTGCACATTCCCCATTTCTGCATCGGCGTTGAACCAGGGGAAGTACACTTCCTGATTTCCATCTTTGTCGAGATCAGCAACGGTGCCGCCGAAAAGTGCAACCTGGTCATTTCCCACACCGCCCTGGTAGTAGAATCGCTTTGTGTTGGAAGCGGAAGTATCCGGAAGTACATACGTATCGGGAGCAGTTACCTTCATCATGAAATAGTTTCCAAGGTTCCACGGATGGCAGACGATCTCATATTTACCGTCGCCGTCAACATCGGCGGCATGCATCGCGTAGGGAGCACCGGCGCCGCCGAAATTATTCACCACAAGGCGTTTAGCGCTGCCTTCGATTTTGAAGCTTGCAAATCCCTGATCTTCATATGTCCAGTCGCCGTCGGCTGAAATGATCAGGAAATCGTCATTCGGGTTGCCGGCTACATTCTTTGGGGTCAGCAGCTCTTGTTGGCCGTCTTTGTCAACATCGATGACCTGGAATTGTTCGATACTCAGCTGGAGGCCTCCTTCATTGGGAGTGCCTGCGAGTGCGCCGTAGTTTGTGCCATAGGCAACGTTGATCGGAATGATGGCAGACGGTTTTGTGCCGAACTTATGACTGCCGTTGACACCGTCCCATTCATAGACAAGGAAGCCTTTCAGCTGTCGCGGAATAATGATTTCGCCTTTGCCGTCGTTGTCCATGTCGCCGTATTGGATGCATCGCGGCGTGGAGTTTCCACCGACACCAAGTATTGCAGTGTCTCGCGGAGAGGACCAGATCCATTCCAGCGAGTCATTACCGACTGCCTGGAACATATGAACGCGTCCGGTCTTTGTGTAATCCGTCAGGATCAACTCGGGCTTTCCATCATGGTCCAGATCGGGTGTCACAAGCGCACCACGAACTCCGATATCGCCAAACCATCCGCTGTCAGGTTTTGTGGTCTTCAGTTTCGGGATAAATTTTCCTCCGATGTGCGTCTGGCCGTATACAAATGCAGCACAGAAGGCGATCAGGAGAGAAAGGGTAAGTAGTCTTTTCATCAGATCCTCCGTTTGGTGGTAATAAATAATTGAGGTATTTTGGCTCTGTGGCTCTATGAACAGAGTTATTATACCAAGAAGTGCTGAAGATGTCAATAGCGATGAGGGGAGTGGGGTTGCTCTGGACACTTCACCTTTGCGCCTTCACATTGGTGCCTAGCGGCTCAATGAACCATGGGGACCGAGGCGAGGTGTCGCCACATAATAAAAAGAAGCCCTATCCGTCGGACAGGGCTTCGGTGCACCGTGGTGATGAGTCTGCTATTTGAGGAGCATCATCTTCATCGTCTTTTCCACATTTTCTGTCCGCAGTGTGTACACATAGCTTCCGGAAGCAGCAGACTTTCCAAAGTTATCGGTGCCATCCCATGTAGCCGTGTGCGTACCTTTGGCATACTCACCATTATTGATCAGTGTGCGGACCTCGCGTCCAAGCATATCATACACCTTCAAGCTGATCTTTTTCGTCAATGGCAATGTGAACGAGATTTCTGTCGCCGGGTTGAACGGATTTGGATAATTCTGCTGGAGCGTATACTCGTCAGGAGTAATCATTGTCAGGAGATGCGCTTCCACTCCGGTGCCGGTGCCTTGCTCGAGTACGACAAATCCAAGTCGCTTCGGATTTACAGGATTTGTGAGAACTGAATCATATGCCTTTTTCGTGGCATTCCAAGTTAATTTGGTGACGGCGATAGTGGTATCGTTCCCATAGTACCAAGGCTGATATCCGGCCACAACTACTTGCTTGCCGGTTTTATACAGATCTACGACAGAAATCTTGGACGGAAACATGAAATCAATTACATAGGCGATAGTGTCCACTTTCCCAAGAGAATCGCGAATTGTGAGAGAGCGATAGCAGGTGTCGCCCACCCAGATTGAACTCAACTTCCAATTGGCGGGATCATTTTTCTTCCCGCCTTGGAATTCTGCACTTACGATGGCGGCGCCCAATTGATCAGTCGTAAAATAGATGTTTGGTTTGCCATTGCCATCGATGTCCCCGGTTGCAGATCCCCAGAGATTCTTCGTTCCGGTGAGCGGGGTAAAATCAAGCTTGAGCACATTCTTCGTCGAATCAATTTCATTCGGTGTTGTGGGCGAGTCAAAATAGATGCCGAAAACTTTTCCCGGAGGATCCGGAGCAACCGGAACACTGTTTGTTAGGTAGACTTCATCACGACCGTCTTTATCGACATCGGCAACTAGTCCTCCGAAATAGCTGACGCCGTCATTTGGAGTCAGCATGAGGTTCTGTTTTTTATTTGTCGTATCGCAGAGTACCCATTTCCCACCACTGTTGCGCAAAATAGTAACATCAGTAAAATTCCATGCATGCAGTAGCACTTCTTTATATCCTGTGCCGTCGAAATTTGCAGCCATCATTCCGAAGGGAGCGCCGCCCCCCAAGCCCCACGTAGTGAGATCATTTCTTGATACTGCATAGAGAGCCTCGAACGAAGAAAAACCTGCATCGTTAGTGGCCCAATCACCGGTGGCTTTGATGATGAGGTATTTTGAATCAGCCGTTGTTGCACCTTTATATGATACCAATAGTTCCTGCACACCATCATTATCGATATCTGACAGACTCATTTTTTCTGTATAGCAGCTTCCTGTTGTCAGGGGGAAACCCGGACAGTTGATTGGAGTGATCTGTTGAGAAGACTGTGTCCCGAAATTATAACTTCCCGCTACCCCGTCCCACTCATAAATGAAAATTCCGTTGCCTCTGTTTTCAAAAATTATTTCCTTCTTCCCGTCATTGTCCATATCTCCGATAAGAACATTCCGAGGACTTAGATTTCCACCATTGACGGTAACTGTCGGCGAACTCCAAACGAGCTGGAATGTGTCTTTACCGGCAGGATTTGTTACTACAATTTCGTTTTTTCCATCGTTGTTCAAGTCACCAACTGCTACGCAGCGGATACTCGCAAGGCCGTTAAGAACGGAATCCCTATGTGATCCGCTATTTAGTGGCCATATATAGTGACGCGTTTGTGTCAATTTTGTTTGCGATTGGATCGGAAACACGCAAAATAGCAAAAATGCAAATAGTAAAATTCGATTTTTCATAGATGCTCCGCAGATGTGATTGAGGATTGCGTTGATAAAACCCTACCATAAAAATAGTCAAAATCAATTCTTCAATCAAACCTTCATTGACTGCCCTGACAAAAATACGTATTTTGTAACATATGAGCATCAATTCCATCCTTATTATCAAATTATGGGGCACCGGCGATGTCATGTTATCGATGCCGGTTGTCTCTAATCTTCGTGTCCGGTATCCGGATGCCCGGATCGATTTTCTGGTGGAAAAGCGATCGGCGGGAATTATTCGCGGAAATCTCTGGATCACGAACCTCATTGAGTTCGACAAGAAAAAGGATTCGGACATTTCCTTCATCCGGCGGGTTCGGGCCGGAAGGTATGATATGGTACTGGATCTCTTCTCCAATCCACGCACGGCGTTGGCCACTTTTCTCTCCGGTGCACGCCTCCGGGTCGGGTATCCCTTTCCGGGACGTTCCTATGCCTATAATGTCAAAGTGACGCCGCGGGGGGACTTTGTTCACAACCTCGAATTCAATCTCGACTCGCTTCGGCGTCTGAATGTTCCCATTCTTGATCCTTTTCCTCATGTGCCGCTCACGGCAGCAGATGAGAGTGGTGTGGAAACGTGGTTTCAAGAGAACGGTCTGACGGGCAGGACCGTGGTTGCAGTTAATCCGAATTGTGGCCGTGAGACTGAACGATGGTCTTTGGAGAACTTTGCTGCTTTGAGCGATAGAATCGCAAACGAGTATTCTGCTGCCATCCTTATTGTTTGGGGTCCGGGAGAAGAATCTGCGGTGGCACGAATGCAGGAATTGATGAAAGCGCCGTCATTGTTGATTCCCAAACTGTCACTGATTCAACTTGCGGCATTGCTCAAGCGATGCACTTATTTTGTGACGAACGATTCTGGACCGATGCATATCGGCGCAGCCGCCGGTGTGCCGACTCTTGGAATATTCGGCCCGGTGAATCCGAAACTCCAGGGACCGTATGGGGAACGGAATCGTTGGGTTCATCATACGGCGTTGGATTGTCTTGGATGCAATTTGCTCAAATGTCCCATCGGCATCCGTTGCATG
>JAPLFO010000109.1 GCA_026390635.1 Ignavibacteriales bacterium | reverse complement strand
GTCGGTCGTGTTGGGTGAAAGTCTGAGGATCCGCACTGCAACTGCCATAATGAATTCTCTTTCGACTACGATTAATAATAGACACCCTATCTCTTGTTCCAAGAAACCAGTTGATTTTGTTCCTTGGTGACATCGTGGCAGGACTTTTCAACCAGATTTCTAGTAAATCACTTTGTTCAGTGGGTATTCGATAATGCCTTCCGCACCCGCACGTTTCAATTGTGGAATGATTCTGCGAACAACATCTTCGGCAATAATGGTCTCGAGCGCCACCCAGGTTTCGTCGGCAAGCGGCGAAATTGTCGGATTGCGGAGGGCGGGAATCATTTCAAGCACTGACGCAAGATCCACCTTCTTGATATTCATTTTGAGCCCCACTTTGCCACCGGCGTTGATCGCGCCCTGCAAGAGCATCGCGATGTTCTCAATCTTCTCCCGCTTCCACGGATCCTGCCAACTCGCCTTGTTGGCGATCAATTTCGTATTGGATTCGAGTACGACATCCACAATGCGCAGGCGGTTTGCGCGAAGCGAGTTTCCGGTTTCAGTAACTTCCACAATGGCGTCAACAAGATCGGGCGTCTTCACTTCCGTTGCGCCCCAGGAAAATTCGACATGCGCTTCAACACCGTTCCGTTTGAGATAGTTTTTCGTAATTTGGACAACTTCGGTCGCAATCCGCTTGCCTTGGAGATCTTTCACCGATTGCACGGTCGAGCTTTCGTGCACTGCAAGCACCCATTGTACTTTGCGCATGCTCTGCTTGGAGTAGATCAGATCGCTCACGGAAACGACATCGACGCCGTTTTCCACAATCCAATCGTGTCCCGTCAGGGCAGCGTCGAAGACGCCGTCTTCCACATAGCGCGGCAATTCCTGTGCACGGATCAGCATCCCTTCGAGCTCGCCATCATCAACAGAAGGAAAGTACGAACGGCTGCTGACGGAGAAGTTAAATCCCGCTTTCGCCATCAGTTGGAATGTTGACTCCTGAAGGCTGCCTTTGGGAAGACCAAGTTTCAGTTTCATTAAATGAATCCTTTGCAAATGGTAGAGAGGCACGTCGAAGAACTGCGGAAGTCCGCTTACAACCTCCGCGCTGGCGGGGAGTTAGAACGGAGTTCCGTTATAGACCAGAAAATAGAGCAGCCACATCGCCGAGCCGATCGCGACCGGAATAGAAAAGTTGTCGTCAATGTGAATGGACACCAATTCCACGACTGCTCCGAGCAGCGCGCCGGCAGCACCGATTGCAAATTCCCCCCTGCCAAGGCCGTACTTCGGAGCAACAACGACCACCATCAATGCTGAAACGAAAAAGGCGACGGTTCCCTCCCAGCTTTTGGAAAGAAGCGGACGCTTTCCCCACCGCCGTCCTATCAGTGCTGCCGAAGAATCCGACACAATCAGAATGGCAAACGCCGTGACAGTAATCAGCTTCGGAAATACCAACACACAGAGCGTTGCAGAGAACAAAACATACGTTGCACCGTTTAAGCGCCTACGCGTTCCTCCTACCTCATGCGAACGCAGAATCCCGCCGAAAACCTCATAGAACAACTTCGATGTCGGCGGATGATAGTACCGTGCAAGATCGACAGCCAGAAAGCCCGCGGTAATCGGAAGAAGGATTGCTACCGCCGCCTCCCGCGTGATGAAGAAATAGATGATGGGAATACTTAGCGAGCAGAGATGTATTCCCTTTCGCAGCAGTTCGGCACGGTAACCGATGTTCGTGCGCTCGACCATGCGGCTATTTCTTCCCCCGGCCTCTGCTTTTTAGAATTTTTTCAACAAGTACCGGTTCGGCGGCGGGCGGCGGGACACTATCGCCGTTTTTCTTCTCCAACGGAGGCAGTGTTTCACCGCGCAGGATCTTGTCGATTTCCTCGCCATCCAGAATTTCGCGTTCGAGCAATACGTTCGCCAGCTTGTGCAGCTTGTCGAGATTTTCCGCAAGAATCTTGTCCGCACGCTTGATGCACGCATTGACGATCTTCTTCACTTCGTCGTCGATGACCCTGCCGGTGTCTTCGGAGAAGTCACGATGTCGTGTCACTTCGCGTCCGAGGAAAATCTCCTCTTCTTTCGCACCGTACGTCAACGGACCAAGTTTTTCACTCATGCCCCACTCGCAGACCATCTTGCGCGCAATCATCGAGGCGCGTTCAATGTCGTTGCCCGCACCGGTGGTGAGCTCGTCGAATACCAGTTTCTCTGCGGCACGGCCGCCGTATGCGTACGTGATCATCGCTTCGAGGTACTGCTTCGAGTAGGTATGCTTCTCATCCATCGGCAGATATGTCGTCAGCCCAAGAGCTCTGCCGCGCGGAATGATCGTCACCTTATGCACAGGATCCGCTTCCGGAATCATGCGCGCGACCAGCACATGGCCGGATTCATGATACGAGGTAATCCTCTTTTCGCGATCGGAAATGATGAGGCTCTTCCGTTCGGTTCCCATCATTACCTTGTCTTTTGCCGCTTCGAAGTGCTTCATCGAAACCGCTTTTTCATTCTGACGCGCTGCCAATAGCGCTGCCTCATTTACAAGATTCGCGAGATCGGCGCCGGAAAGACCGGGCGTCCCCTTCGCTAGTGTTTCCAGAATCACATCCTCGCCGAGAGGGATGTTGCGCACATGCACTTTGAGAATTCCCTCGCGGCCGCGAACATCCGGACGATCCACGACAACCTGACGGTCGAAACGGCCGGGACGCAGCAATGCGGGATCCAACACATCCGGACGATTGGTAGCCGCGATAAGAATGACTCCGGAATTTTGTTCAAAACCGTCCATCTCCACCAGCAACTGATTGAGTGTCTGCTCGCGTTCATCATGGCCGCCGCCCAAACCGGCTCCACGATGACGTCCGACCGCGTCGATTTCGTCGATGAAGATAATGCATGGTGCGCTTTTCTTTCCCTGTTCGAATAGATCGCGCACGCGGCTGGCGCCGACGCCGACAAACATTTCCACAAAATCCGCACCGCTGATCGAAAAGAAGGGCACGCCCGCTTCGCCTGCGACGGCACGTGCAAGAAGTGTTTTGCCCGTTCCCGGAGGCCCGAGAAGCAGCACCCCTCTGGGAATCTTGCCGCCGAGTTTTTGGAACTTCGTCGGCTCTTTCAAGAACTCAATAATCTCCTGCAATTCAGATTTGGCTTCATCCGCACCGGCCACATCGTCAAAGGTAACCTTTGTGACACCGTCGGTCAGCAATTTTGCGCGGCTCTTGCCGAAGGAGAATATTCCTTTCGTCCCGCCGCCACCCCCCTGCATGCGCCGGAAGATTATCAGCCAGATGCCCAGGAGAAGAATCCAGGGCAGCGCGCCGATCAGCGCATTGATCCAGATGTTGTCTTCCTTGGTAATCGTGAAGTTGATATTGTGCGTGCTCCAGCGGGTAATGATGGGCTCATCGATATTTGTGTACGGGAGCGTAAGATAGAATTTTGTTATCTGTACTTTCTTACCGCCCTGAATGAGAATCTCCTGTGATTCAGTCAACGTGCCATGGAAGTCAAAATCATTCAGATTCGATTTCTTGACAATCGCTTTTGCAATTTTATTGTTGTTCAGGAAATCCTGGTACTGCGTAAAGGTGACTTCGACTTCGGTTCCTTCCTGACCCTTGAAGATCGTCATTACCAGAAAGACTGCCATAAGGACGGCACACCAGCCGAGCACCACGCGCAATACTTTGCCCCAGTTAAATTCGTCCCCGCTGTTCGCCGGGCTCTTCTGTCCCTTGGGTCCACGCTGCGGCAACATCGATCGCCGCCGTTGTTCCTGATTTTTCTCGTCAGCCATTCTCTCTCTACTCCTATTGCGCCAATTTGTAAATCGCACGCAGGTTGCGCACCTTTTGTGCATAGTCCAGTCCATACCCGATCACAAAATCTCGGGGGATGGAAAATCCAATATAGTCGATCTTGTTCTTCAGTTTTACAGCATCCTTTTTATACAACAGCGACACCACCGCGAACGACTGCGGATTGTGTGCGAGCACCAAACGCTTGATAAAATCGATGGAAAGCCCGGAATCCACAATATCCTCGACAATAATGATATCCCGTCCTTCGATCTGGCAATTCAGGTCTTTCAGCATCCTCACATCGCCCGATGAAATCTTCGCATCGCCATAGCTCGACAGTTTAAGAAAATCGATCTCGCAGTCGATGGTGATTTCACGAATAAGATCCGCAAGAAAGATGAAAGAACCGTTGAGAACGCCGATGAAGATCGGCACCCTTCCTGCATAGTCGCGATTCAATTTCGCGCCGAGTTCCTTGATCCGTTCGCGGATTTTCTTTTCACTGATGGAAACCTCGAACGGCTCCTTGTTGACGATAATCCTCTTCTTCATCGGTCCTCTGGTTTCTTGATGGTCAGGGCTCGCTCCATACTGAGACGAACAGCGGAGCGTGTTTGATTTGTTATTTTCACACGATCATCAATACGATGGCCGGCAATCCAGATGATGTTTCCGCCCGACACAACAACCGGAATATCCGCTTTGCCGCTGCGTGCAATCTTCTGATCCACAAAAAAATCGCTCACTTTCTTTTCGCCGGCCATGCCCAAGGGACGAAAACGGTCGCCCTTCTTCCAGGATCGCACCGTCAGCGGAAATTCAATCGCTCCGCCATCGATGTATTCCACTCTTCCGTCGCCACCGAACCGTTTCGGTACATCCTTCTCGATGTGCGCCGCAATCGACATGCCGCCAAAAGTGACTCTTCCGTTTTCCGGGAGCAATACACGGGAGCGGGAACGATTCCGCCTCGTCTTCCGGAACACGATGCGTTTCTCTTCACGATCCGCGCACCATCCGCCACACCGGAAACTCGCTCCCGTCTGCGCACCCGCAAGATGAAGCACTGCATCCATCCGTTTGACAGTCGGTTCTATTCCAAGCTCGACGAGTGTCCGGTGAACCACCATCTGCTTCACATATTCCGGTACGCGATACAGTCCGGCAACGTCCAGAGCGACGCCCTTGTGGTCTTTTTCAACAATCTTTCTTGCCGCTTTGTTCACAACATCGTCCAGTACCTGCACGAAGGAACGGACGATGGAAGCCGTCTGTGCAATATGCTCCACCACCGCCGGCTGAATATGCTCCGCCGCCGGCAAAATCCGATGGCGTATAAAATTGCGCGCATATTTGTCCGTCGCATTTGTCGCATCTTCGCGATGGAGCAACCGCCGCGCGCGCGCATAGGCGAGGATTTCTTTCCGGGTGGCGCACAGCAATGGACGCACGACCGGCTGGTCTTTCCGTCGCAACGGAATGCCGGCAAGTCCGTCGATACCCGTCCCGCGGAAGAGATTGAGAAGCACGGTCTCGGCTGCATCATCCGCTGTGTGCGCCGTTGCGACGACGTCTGCGTGGATCTTTTTACGGCATTCTTCAAAGAACGAATAGCGTGCATTGCGCGCCGCTACTTGAATTGACAATTTTTGTTTCTGCGCGAGTTTCGTCGTTGGGCAGACGATTGCGAAAACCGGAACACCAACGGCCGCACATCGCCGCCTGACAAATTCTTCATCCTTCACGGATGCCGCACCGCGCAGTGAATGGTTGACATGAAGAACGGAAAGCGTCAGATTCCATTCCTTGCGCAGACTAATCAAAACATCCATCAACGTCATTGAATCGACGCCGCCGCTGACGGCGATACCCACATGCGCCCCGTACGGGATCAACCCGTTGGCTTCGGAAAACTGCTTCACTTTTTTTAGAAGAAGCGGCGTTTTCTGCATAAAAAAAATCCTTTCAATCGTCCACGGAGCTGCAATTGACTGATCGAAAGGTGAAAAACCGTGAATACCGCTCAGTTTTGAGCCGATCAGGAACCATGCGAAATATCCAAGTCCCTATCTGCCCGTCGAAATCCGGGATCGTGGATTAAAAAGTTACGAAAATTCTTCCCGATTCGCAAGGTAGGATTGCCACTGGTGAATGAGATGTGATATCTGTCAGAAAGATGAAAATTGAAGGAAATTAGGAACAGAACGGGCGAGCGCAGCGATCGAAAGCCTATCGGTCATCGAGCAAAGCCGAGATGACCGGCGATTGGACCCGAGATGACCATCGAGCGTGGTCCGGCTGGGCTCACTATTGAAGTAAAGATGCCCGGCGACAGACCCATTCCCGGTTCGGCAACCGGTTTTCGGTTAGAGGACAGCGCCGAGCAGAACGGATATGATGTTTTTACACGGCGGCGCTATGTCAGCACGAGGAGAAAATTCTCGCAGATAGTCTCCTATCTGCTCATGAAACAGCTTCGGACAATTCAGGGTTCGTACCGCACACTCAAGAGCGCTTTTCAACAGGTACTTCCGCAAGAGCACGAATCAGTCCCGCCTGTTCATGGCACGACGCATCTGCCCGCCTAACCTCAGGAACCACCGGAACGCTTCTCCTGTTCCTAAGTCTGTAGATCGAGTCTATGGACTCGATCCGACGTGAGCGTTGAGTTCTTTCAGAACTCGAGTCCACGGACTCGAGCTACAAATACACTCCCGTGCCAGCAATGAGGCCTTTTTCCTTTTGTCCGGTGTCAGTTATGTCTTATATTATAGAGGAGTCCCAATAGCCCCTAAACTATGAAACCGGCGGCAAAACATAACGCGACGCCTCTGCAAATGTTCCCGACCTCAGTGAAGGAAATGAAGGCACTCGGCTGGGATCGCGCGGACGTTATCCTGTTTTCGGGCGATGCGTTCGTTGATCATCCCGCTTTTGGAGCAGCCGTTATCGCCCGGGTGCTGGAGCATGCAGGATTTCGCGTGGCCGTCGTCCCGCAGCCGAATTGGAGGGATGATTTGCGGGATTTCAAAAAGCTGGAACCTCCTGCACTCTTCTTCGGCGTCACAGCGGGAAATATGGATTCGATGGTCAATCACTACACTGCCAACAAGCGCCTCCGATCGAACGACGCATACACGCCGGGCAATCTTGCCGGCCAGCGTCCTGACTACGCCGTCACGGTCTATTCCAAAATTCTCAAATCATTGCATCCTGAAACACCGCTCATTCTTGGCGGCATCGAAGCTTCCCTGCGCCGTCTGACGCATTATGATTACTGGAGTGACTCTCTCAAGCCGTCCATCCTGATCGACACGGATGCAGATCTGCTCGTCTATGGCAACGGAGAATTGGCGATTGTCGAGATCGCGAAACGAATGCACATGGGCGAAGCGATTTCATCCATCACCGACATTCCGCAGACAGGATATCGAACCAATCAGCCTGCGAAAGAAACAACCGATGCAATGGTATTGCTCGGGTCTTATGAAGAATGTCTGAGGGACAAAAAAGTCTTCGCTCGCAATTTTGCCTTCACGGAAACTGAAACGAACAAACTTGAGCAACGGCGGATCGCAGAACAGTCCGGCCAATCATGGATTGTGATTAATCCACCCTATCCCCCGGCGACGCACGAACAGCTCGACGCCGTGTATGACCTGCCGTACACCCGCCGTCCGCATCCGCGATATCAGGGCAAGGGGCCGATCACGGCATTTGAAATGATCAAGGACTCTGTGACAATTCACCGCGGCTGCTTTGGCGGATGTTCATTTTGTACGATTGCGGCACATCAGGGCAAATTCATTTCGAGCCGTTCACAGGAATCCGTACTCTCCGAACTCCACCGCATAGCCGACGATCCGGACTTCAAGGGACACATCACAGATCTCGGCGGTCCGTCAGCGAACATGTACGAAATGGAAGGCGTCGATCTGGAGCAATGCGCATCGTGCGAACGCGCATCCTGCATATTCCCCGCTGTCTGCCCGAATCTGGATGCCAGCCATGCACCACTGATGGAATTGTACGAAAAGGCCCGTCAAATCAGGGGAATTAAAAAGATTACCATCGGCAGCGGTATCCGTTATGATCTGATCATCGACAGACACAACAAACCGGTTGATGAGTCGTCTCTCCCCTATCTGGAGCAACTCGTCGTCAATCATGTTTCGGGGAGACTCAAAGTCGCGCCGGAGCACACGTCAGACAAGGTGCTGAAACTTCTCCGAAAACCATCCTTCAAGATGTTTAAGAACCTGCGTGACCGGTTCAACGAGATCTGCGAACGCCATGGATTGCGACAGCAGTTAATTCCCTACTTCATCTCCAGCCTCCCAGCCAGTGAACTGGACGACATGGCGGAACTTTCCGATCAATTACGTGAATTGGGGATGAATCTTGAACAGGTGCAGGATTTCACGCCGACACCGATGACGCTCGCCTCCGTGGAGTATTACACAGGACTCGATCCGTATTCGATGAAAGAACTTTTCATCCCCCGCTCTCCGAAAGAAAAAAAGACACAGCAGCTTTTCTTCTTCCTCTATAAAAAAGAGAAGCGTGAAGAACTGAAAAAAGCCCTTTCAGAATCACACCGCCAGGACATTGCCCGGCGGCTTGGGCTTTAGTAGAGCGCGATCCTGCCGATCGCACTTCACCACTCTGCAACATTTATTTACGGTGTCGCCCCAACAACGCGTCCTATTACCGCATTCCACAGAAAAGGCAGAAAAAGGATCATTGCCCTTCAGCAGATCGAACCGGCATAGCGTTCAAATGCAGCAAGACGGAATGTCTCACCGGTTTGGTTTCGTTGAAACATTCCGCCTTTGCTTCGGAAAATATGTTGTCGTTATCGCAGAGTGGCGGCAACGCTTTCTCAACCGCTGCGATGCCAACGGCTAGCGCAGTAATACCATCTTCTTCGTCTGCATCATCGCACTGGCCGTCAGCCTGTAGAAATAGACGCCGCTTGTCACAGATTGCCTGGCTGCCGCATCGGACATATCAATCGACACTGAATACTTCCCCGGCTCTCTAAACGCATCGACCGGCATCGACACTTCTCTTCCGAGCATGTCGAATATTTTCAGCTGCACTCTTCCCGACACCGGTACGGTGTACACTATTGACGTTGTCGGATTGAATGGATTCGGATAGTTCTGCGAGAGCTCAAACTGCCGGGGTGTCGATTCGCCGGCCGGAGACACGGCGGTCACGCGCGATCCGACGACAAACCAGTTTGGATATGTCGCGTCG
This sequence comes from Ignavibacteriales bacterium, assembly GCA_026390635.1. Lineage (GTDB taxonomy): Bacteria > Bacteroidota > Ignavibacteria > UBA10030 > UBA8401 > JAPLFO01. Next base: position 2,470 of record JAPLFO010000109.1, on the reverse strand, counting down.
AGAACATATTGTTTGCTTGTACCGGTGCCTTCAAGAAAATTCGATTTGAGGGGCATCTGTTCTATCGACTCATGAAGGATCCCGCTCACGGTCTGCGTTGTATGATAAGCAATGGTCTTATCATCCCCGGCATACGTCGGATACCCGACCACCGTGAGAGGGCCCGCAACGATGCCTGCTTCGCCCGTATTGAAGTCGGCTGCATAGACAAACGCCTGGTTCTTTTTTGAATCAATCATGTCAAAGGTGAAGCGGGTTGGAGATATCTTCGAGAACGAAGGATTGCCGACGTTGATCCCGGAACTCAGGGGAGGGAACACGCTGCCCATGATTCCTCTTTGAATGTCAAGAATATTGATGTTCCAGAAATTCAAGGTCGATCCGGAAGCGTTCTTTATTTCATTGTATGTATCACACAGCAGCAGCCTCCCTGTCGGGTCGAATGAGAGCGCATCGGCATAGAGCGCGGTCTTTGCATCCGCAGCGTCGAAAGACTCTGTTGTGATCTTAAATGCCGCCGATGTGTGATTCACCAGATCGAGATAGTAAATCGTCGTGTCGGCAAAGATCGACGTCAACGCCATCGCGCTCAATCCCGGACCGATTGCCACACTGTTCCACACACCGCTGTTATCGAGAACCGTTTCCTGCGGATTCTTTGGGTCTGCAATCAGTGCCCGAAGATTGTTTGCCGCATCGACGAAAATAATCACCCCCGAGGCATCCGATACGGCGGGTTTATTCTTCACCGGCGTTCGGGTGAGAGATGCAACATCGGCATTTGAAGCGATTGTCGGTTTGACAATATAAAGTGTATTTGCATCTGCAGGATCGGTGTTTTCCAGAAGAATCCAGGAAGCACCGACCAGCGTGGTCGTCGGAGGCGGCGGTGGCGGTGTCCCCGCGTTAACGCCAACCGCATCCCATGCTGCACTTACTTTCAGCACTTCATTGCTCCCTGCCCCGAAAAGATCTGTCGCTCCTTTTTCAGTCGCAATCCTTGCATCTAAGAACTGAGATGAACGCGTCAGATAGAAATTGAGAGCCCGGTACCAGATTCTTCCTGCCTTCGTCCGCCCAATATTTATCGCTGCAAGATAAAACGCCTTATTCGGTATGCCGCTGTTGACATGCACACCGCCGTTATCATCCGTCCCGTTCACAAATTCGCTCATCGAAGCAGGCTGCCATGCGGCTGATCCAGGGGAAGCACCATTGTGAGGATTGGAAAGATCCCGAAGCGATCCGGATGGAAACGCGGAAGTGTTCTTCACGATCTTCTCTCCCAGTGTCCAGTTCAACGTATCGACCAGAACACCGAAAACGTCGGACATCGATTCATTCAATGCGCCGGATTGATTTTGATATTCAAGACCTGCGGCATATTGCGTCACACCATGTGTCATTTCGTGGGCGGCAACATCGAGTCCGCCGGCCAGCTGCTTGAAATATGCCGCGCCGTCGCCGTAGCACATTATCTTCCCGGACCAGAAGGCGTTCTCCATCGGCTGACCCTTTTCCGTAACGTGAATCGTGGAGTAAATTGTTATTCCCTTGTCATCGATGGAATTTCTATTCTGAGCCAGGCGATAGTAGTTGTAGGTGACGATAGCATTATAGTGCGCAGAAACGGCCGCAGGATCAGTCCACTGATTGTTCTTTGTACTGGAGAAATAGATCGTTGATTTGCTGTCCAGGTCCTGATTCTTCAGGTCAAGCCCGATAATTGCCCCGACCATATCATCCGGAATTTTTGACTGTGCAGCATTGAACATGGGCTGCGATGCATCGGCGAGAAAATAGTCCGTGTTGTACAAATATGTACCAAAGGATCTGGTCACACCATTCAGATCAACACCGGATCCTGTCGTTGCCCCGTCGTAACAGACATTGTTGTAAGAATTCAAAATCTCACCCGAGCCTGCATCGACAAAATAGTACCAATCCTGTGACAGAGTCGGCCGGATCTCCACGAACCAGGCGAGATGAGGAACGTGATTGTTATCGTACCAAATGACCGTTCTTGCCGCGGGACCGGAATATTGATGAATAGTCGCAATCGACGGCGAAAGAGACTCGACAATCGAACTTTTCTCCAGGCTCTTTCTCACCTTATCAATCGCCTGCGACTCTCCGACTCTGTCAACGAGATCCAGTGCTTTTGGTGTCCTTTCGAAAACACCATTCAGGGAAGTCGGCATTCCGTGTGAATCAATGTGCAGAACAATATCCCTCGCCCATACGTCAATCCCCTGGCACTTCTGTGAGAACCGTACATGGGTCATCCCCACATCATCCCGCCGGAGTTCTTTGAATTCAAACTCGCTCTCGGGATTTTGTACTTGAAGCAGTTCTTTGTTCGCCATCAGAAAATTGATGGCTGCAGTTTGAATGACTTTTGTAGATTGCGGCATAGATTGCGGAGCGTTCTGCGCCGACGATGCGGTTTGTTTGAATTCAATCCATCGCG
>JAPLFO010000101.1 GCA_026390635.1 Ignavibacteriales bacterium | reverse complement strand
GCGGGAACGGCGGCAGCGCCGCTGATGCGCAGCACCTGGCAACGGAATTTGTCGTGCGTCTTTCTCCAACGATCAAGCGTCCGGGCATCCCCGCCATCGCACTGACGACCGACACCTCGAATCTCACCGCCGCTGCCAACGATATCGGCTACGACAATGTCTTCGCTCGTTCCATCGAAGCACTCGGCAATGAAGGCGACGTACTGATCGGCATCAGCACGAGCGGAAATTCACCCAGCGTGAATAATGCTTTCACTGCCGCCCGGCAGCAGGGCCTTGCAACAATAGGATTTCTCGGCAAAGACGGCGGCCAGGCGAAAACTCTTGTCGATCTCGCGATCATCGTTCCTTCCGGCGACACGCAGCGGATCCAGGAAGGCCACATCACGATCGGACACATCATCTTTCAGGAAGTCGAGCAGGAAATGTTCGGATGACCATGGAGCTGCGTTCTGCCCGGCCGGACGATGCACCTGCACTGGCAGATCTCTATCGCGTCTGCTTCCCCGCCATTCTCCGCACAGCGTCTGAATGGCTGGAGGACGTTCAGTCCACACCGCGGCGTTCGTGGAACGACATCATCATCACAATAGATAGCGGCGTTCTTGCCGGTGCATTGACTCTGTATCCCCATGAGCTCTTTATCGGCGGCGGCAGCCTCAAAAGCGGCGGCATCGGTGGCGTCGCCGTCCTTCCGGAATTCCGGAGCCGTGGCATCTCCTCCCAGATGATGGCGGAGGCATTTCGCCGGATGAACCGATCGGGACAAGTGCTGTCCATGTTGTATCCTTTTCGTCATTCCTTTTATGCAAGAGCGGGATACGGGTTAATCGGCGAATTGCAGCGTATCACCACCGATGTTCTTTCCTTTCCGGAGTCCGTCCTCGCGAAGCACGTTCTTCCCTTCACAGAGAGAGACCTCCCCAACCTTGATGCCTGTTACCGCAGCTACGCGTTGCACAGCACGTGCATGATCGCCAGAACCGCCGACACGTGGCGATACGATATCGGACAATGGACGCGAAGTGAGAAACAGCTGTATTGCTTTCATGAAAATGAAACCGTCACCGGATACATTCTCCTCACGCCGCATCAGCATATTACCGTATCGGAATTTGTCTGGACGTCACTGTCCGCACTCCGCGGCCTTCTCGGGTTCCTCCGGGAATGCGTTGGCAATGGCAGGACAGTTTCAATTTGCCAGCCCAGAGACGGATTTCTACAGACGCTGCTCCTCGATCCGGTGATTCCTGAAGCCGTTCCGTTGCAGGAACTTTTTCCCGCCAGCGGACATTTCGGCTATGGATACATGGCGCGCGTCATCGATTGCGCCGCCGCGTTAAGAAATCGCGGCTATCGGCCATCGACCGGTGATGTTACATTTGAAATCGACGATCCGCTCTTCCCGGAAAACCGGATGCCCATAACCCTCCATTGTCACGGCAATGGTTTCGAAGTCGATCACACTGCCTCGCCCAATACTCTACGAATGAATATTTTTGTCTTTTCGCAGGTGTTTTGCGGCTATCTCCCCCTGGAAGCGGCAATCAGGACCGGACAGGCAGCAGCAACAGGCGATGGAGAGTTCGTTGGATCGGCATTCTCCGTCCCTGCTCCAAATTGTTTGGATTTCTTTTAACGGCGAAATGTGCTACATTTCACCACGTCTTCTTCTTTCTCCACATAATCGACGGAAACCCATGTCCCAACAATACACGATCCTTGTCGCCGATGATGAAGAAGCGATTGTCACACTCTTCTCTTCGGTTCTCCGCGCAAGCAATTTTAGCGTAGAGACCGCCACCAATGGCCATGAGTGCATCCGCAAAGCGAAAGAAACAAATCCTGATTTGATTTTACTCGACATTCACATGCCGGCATTGGACGGATACGAGACTATCAAGGAATTGCGAAAGATCAGACAGTTCCAATTTACGCCGATCGTCTTCCTCACAGGCTATAGCACCTCACCCGCGAATATAGAAGTCGGTTATGAACTCGGCAGCACGGAATATTGGACCAAGCCGATCAACTCTGAAGAATTGGTGGCACGCGTACGGTCGCTCCTGTCATCGATGGAGTCGGAGAAAAGGCTGCGGAATTTACAGCAAGCATTCAACTCCATGATTGTGCACGATCTGCGCGGGCCTTTGGGCGGGGTCGTCGGATATATCGAACTGATGAAAGAAGACAAGGACAAACTGGACCCGGAGCACTATGAGATGCTTTGCTCAATGGGCGACGCTTCAAAAACGATGTTGAACATCATTACCAATTTTCTTGAACTGTCGCGCATCGAGTTGGGCGCATTGACCCTGGATTGCCGCGACATTGATCTGGAAGAAGTAATTCGAACGAGCATCCACGCAACGGAGTCGGCTGCAATCGACAAGATGATCGGCCTCAGCCTCACTATGGAAAAACTGCCGCGGGTTCATGCGGACCCCGACTATCTTGAAGGCGTTCTCACTAATATTCTGCAAAATGCATTCCGCTTTACGCCGGACAACGGCAGTGTGACGATCGCAACAGCGCTCACCGGCAAGGGAGCGTCTGCGTCGGCCTTCATCATCATCACCGATACCGGAATTGGTATTCCCCCCGAGGACATTCCATCGCTGTTCGACAAGAACAGAATACTCCTCCCATCGTCGAAGAGGGCGGGCAGCCGGACGGGTCTGAGCCTCCCGATTTGCAGGGGGATCATCGAAGCGCATGGCGGGACTATTGCGGTAAAATCGGAGCTGCACATCGGGACATCGTTCACAATCTCCCTGCCCATAAGGAACTACTTGACGTAGGTATTGATCATCGCGAGGAGCCGTTCAAAATCGATCGGCTTGGTGGCATAGTCGGTGCATCCCGCTGCAATCACTTTTTGCCTGTCGCCGACCATGGCGTGCGCCGTCAGCGCAATGATGGGAATTCCACTCACCTCCGGATTTGATCTCAACTGTTTCGTCGCTTCCCAGCCGTCCAGTACCGGAAGGCTCATATCCATCAGCACAAGATCCGGTTTTGATGCGATTGTCTTGTCGATCGCATCCTGTCCATCGACCGCCTCCAGCATCGTAAAGCCGCGGCGCTGCAGCCGGCGCACCAGCATTTCCCGATTGACATCATTGTCTTCCACCAATAACAGAGTTGCCATGGCTCATTCTTTCTTTATTCGGAGTGATGCGGCACATGCGCGAGGCATTGTGCGAGATGCCGCAGCACATCTTCGGTGAATGTACTCCCCTTTTCGACAATCCGCTGTGCCGAACCGAGCAGACGCTGCCGCTCTTCGTTCGTCAAATCTTTCGCCGTCACAATAATGACCGGGATTTCCTGCCACTCCGCCTTTGTGCGGAGAATATCGAGAAATTCAAAGCCATCCATCTGTGGCATCATCAGATCGAGAATGATGATTGCCGGACGGGCTGAGGACAGACGTGCAAGCCCCTCCGTACCATTGCCGGCACTTTCCACCTTCCATCCTTCTTTTTCCAGATGGTATGCGAGGCGGTCCGCGGTTTCACGGTCATCGTCGATCACGAGCACGCGATCGCCGCTGGTATGTTTCTGCAGCCGCCGGAGCACTTCTGCAATTTTCTCACGGTCCACCGGTTTTATGAGATACTCAGCCGCACCGATGGCGAATCCGAATTTCTTCTCATCAACCATTGTATACATGATCACCGGAATATTCGCCAGTTCCGGATCAGCCTTCAAATCCCGCAAGACGGACCAACCATCCTTGCTGGGCATAAGGACATCCAAAATAATGGCCATTGGTTTGATCTCGCGGGCGCGGTCGATGCCTGCGGAGCCGCTGGCTGCCAATTCGACCCGGTACCCTTCTTTCTCAAGGCTGCGATGGAGAATGTCGCGCACCACCTCATCGTCATCGATTACGAGGACTGTTGCACGCGAGGAAGCCTCATGAGAGGCAGGAATCGGCGACTCCATTGCAGTGACAGCGACAGGCACGTCCTGAATCTGCGCCGGCAACGTGATCACAAACGTCGACCCGGCCCCGGGGGTCGATTCGACGTCAATCGAACCGCCCATCATTTCGCAGAAGCGCTTGGAAATGGCAAGCCCCAATCCCGTCCCGCCATATTTCTTGGTCGTGGAACTGTCCGCTTGCGTAAAGTCCTGAAAGAGCTTGGTTTTTTGTTCGGGCGTCATCCCGATGCCTGTATCGGAGATGCGGAACACGACCTGCGCCGCCGCAGAAAGCCGTACCTGAAGCGTGACTGTACCATGGTCTGTGAATTTCGACGCATTGTTCAGCATGTTGAAAATCACCTGACGCACTTTCGTCATATCCAGGCGAACAACCGGCGTGTCGATGTGAATGTCGGTTACCAACGTGTTGCTGTTCTTCTTGATGAGCGGCTGAATTGTACTGACAATCTCGTCCAGAAGTGCACCAAGGTCGAATTCTTCCAGATAGATTTCCATCCTTCCGGCTTCAATCTTTGAGATATCGAGTACATCGTTGATCAGGGAAAGCAGATTCTTTCCGGCGACTTTGATTTTTTCGAGATCGGATACAAACTCAGCCGAACCGGCATCCTGCATTTCTTCGATGACCATTTCCGAGTAGCCGATGATTGCATTCAGCGGCGTTCTCAGTTCGTGCGACATGTTGGCCAGGAAGGAGCTCTTCGCCTTATTCGCATCCATCGCCTCATCGCGTGCCTTTTCCAGTTCGACGCTCTTCTCGCGTATCACACGCAGACTGTTCTGGATCTGCTCTTCTGCCCGCTTGCGCTCGGTGATATCTCGACCGATACCGATGAGACCAATAACCTTGCCGTCCTTGTCTCGCAATGGAAGTTTGGATGTAAGCTGCCAGCGCTTCTGTCCTTTCTCATCAAGTATGTATTCCTCTCTATTGAGCACTGGCGTGCCTGACTGTATTACTATTTTGTCGTCCGCCAAGAACCTTTCCGCAAGTTCTTTGGGGAAAAACTCGAAATCATCCTTGCCCAAAACTTCGGCCTCTGACTTCCTTCCCACATTATGCACATTCTGTATGTTGGCAAGTGATTTGCGGTACAGTAGGTCTTTGGAATAGATTGAATCGGGAATATTGTCTATGAGTGTACGGAGCATGTATCGCTCATTGTGGAGATCTGCTTCGGCCCGCTTGCGCGCGGTGATGTCCGTGAAAATTCCAAGCAACAAAGATTTGTCGCTTTCGATGTCTAGAAAAGAATTAGCCGCCTCCACCCAGATTCTCTTTCCATTCCAGAGTACGAGCTCTCTTTCATAATTCGCTTCCACTGTTCTCGATCTGAATCGTTCCTGATACTCATGAAGAATATGACCGGCTTTTATGTTGTCATACACGACGGAGAGTGGTTTCCCTTCTATTTCCCTCTTCGTTTTTTCCACGAGTGAACAGAATGCGGCATTGACCCTAACGATCAATCCATTTTCATCAGTGATACGCATGCCGCTGGCAGAATTTTCCCACACGGTGCGAAACTCTAAATTCAACTTGATGATCGCTTCCTCTGCCCTTTTCCGGGCAATGGCGCTGGCGACCTGGCTGGAAATCAGTTTGAGAATCGCAAGATCGCTTTCCGTATAGAGTGAACTACTATGATAGCTCTGGACGACCATGGCGCCGATAGGAACATTTTCCACGCGCAGAGGGACACCCAGCCACAAATCCGAGGGAGCGCCGATGAGCTCGATTTCCCCCTTGCGCGCCAAGGCATCGCATATCTCTGCCGTCGCAAAAAGCTCTGTCCCTGTGCGGATCACAAATTCTGTCAAGCCGCGCCCGAATGCCCGGGGCGCCGGAGCGGCATCTTCTTCATCCCGGAAATAGGAAAATGCAATTTGAGTCATTTCTTCATCGCATAATGCGATATAGAAATTCTCCGCCGGAAGCAGAATGGAAATCTGGTCGTGAATCGCTGCGAGGACTTCGTCAAGGCTCTGCGTTTTTATTGCAGCATCCGCTATCTGATAGAGAACCTGCTGCATTTCCTCCGAGCGCTTCTGATCAGTAATATCGCGGACAATGCCGACCAGTCCGGCCGAATTACCCTCAGAATCGAAAATAGGGACGTTGCTCGTTGACAGCCAGCGCAATTGTCCTTGACTGTTCCTCATCTGCCCTTCCTGATTGAGGTGGGCAACTTTCTGCTTCATCATATGCTGTTCAGCCGCGGAGAATCTCTCCGCAACTTCGTGAAGATAGATATCGAAGAGAGTCTTGCCGAACAATTCCAGCGGCGATGCCACTCCAAGAAATCGGGCATGTGCCACGTTGTTGACAATGAAGCGGAGATCTTTGTCTTTTACATAGATCAGATCCGGAAGATTGTCGATCAGCGTCCGCAGCAGTTTTCTCTCTCGCAGAAGGGATTCTTCCGCCCGCTTACGCACCGTGATGTCGCGATAAGCGCTTAGAAACATCCGCCGGTTGTGGTAGTTGACCAGCGAACTGGAGACAAGAAGAATTCGCTGATCACCATCTTTTGTAACGATTACCGTTTCAACGTCGCGAACCTGGCCGTATTCCAGCACTTCTGCCAGACCGTCAAGCGCCCGCTGGCGTCTGCCAGCATCGGGATAAATTACCTCGGCAAAACTAGCGAAGGAGTTTGCCTCCTCCATCGCGTAGCCCGTCAATTCCCGCATCCGGGAGTTGAACACTTCGAACCGTCCGCTTTCGTCGCTGAAGGTGATGCCGACGTCAACAGTCTCCACCACCAGGTGAAATTGCTCCGTCAGGCGAGTTCTCTCCGATTCAGCGGAGATCCTTGCGGTAATATCGCGGAAATAGCAGAACACATTGCTCTGATTGCCCGAAACATCCATGCAGGCATAGGAAATTTCAAACCACTTCTGCGCCCCATTCCAGAGAGTGTGGAATTCGTCAACGCGGGACGGAAGAGCGCGGGATGGGATATTCTGGATAATGGTACGGTGGATTTCTGCGGCATCCTGCACATCGAAAACAACGAGGAACGATTCTCCCTCCAATTTTTCTGCGGGAAGCCCGATCATCGCAGAGAACGCAGGATTCACACGGTGGATGATCCCATTGGCATCCAATGCACAAATGCCGACGGATGCATTTTCCCACACGTGTCGGAACTCCGATTCCGATTGCAGCTGCGCCTGAACGGCGATCTGCTGCTCAATCATTTTCTTTTTGACGCGGATCGCGGAGACAAAAATTGAAGTAATGCCGAGCAGCCAGATGCCGAAAAGCGCGAACAATTCGTTCATCCGATGTTCTTCGAGGATCTTTTCCACCGGGCTGACAGGAAGCGAAACGGACATCACGCCAAATAGGGATCCCGCTTTTGCTGACTCTGCACCGTGACACGTTGCACACCGATCTTCTGCAGCGAGAGGGACCATGAAGTGCATGACGCGACGATCATCCAGCCGCACCACTTCGGTAAAATCCTTACTGCCGCCACGAATGCTGAGGAGTGCGACTCGCTCCCAATCGGCGACGACATTGTGCCTCGCCGAATCCCACACGCTGTGGAAATGCACCTGCAAACTATCGTCTGCCATGGCGGGGTAGGAGAACAAAAACCTGCCCGTATTCCAATGCGCGTTGACGATCTCTCTCTGGTAGACCATCTGTGCATTCAGTTTCGTTAACCGCTCGGCAGCATTGGATTCGGAATCTGTCTTAAGCACAAAAATCGTCGCGAGCGCAATAGTCCACGCGATCCCCGCTCCCCAAAAGAACAGCGGGATCTCCCCGGACATAGATGGCTTGAAACTTCTCTTTAGCAACAACACCTCGCAACCTCCATTATCGTTGTAGTTTAACCAATTGGGTTTTGAGTGTCAAGCATCCGGTGGATAATTGCTTTTCCAAAATAAAAGTGTATATTGTGACGTGGCAAGTGCTTACGGAGAGGTGCAGGAGTGGTTGAACTGGCACGCCTGGAAAGTGTGTGAACGGGGAACCGTTCCGTGGGTTCGAATCCCACCCTCTCCGCACATGATTTCATCCCCTTTCATCGGTTCCTCCTCCACACAATAATGCAACCCCCATGAATGACGTCCTTTTCGGACATGATCCGGAAGAACAGATTCTGGCAGTCTCGCAGAAATCCGACTCGTCGGTTGTTGTATATCGTCGTCACGGCGATGCGATCGTCACGGAGGAACGGGAATTTTTTCCATTCTTTCACCTCTCCGACCAACAACTACTGGAGGGATTTTCCCGGCGTCACTGGCTGAAAAAGCTTGAGGGGAACAATTTCTACCAGTTTATTTGCGCGTTTCCCGGCACGCAGGACATGTGGGATGCCGTGCGCTTCGTACTGGAAAAAATCAACCGTGCGCAGGGACGTCACGTTGCCTCGTTCACCGGAATTGACGACCTGTATCTTCGCCCGTTTCCCGTCACACAATACCTCATGCAAACAGGCAAGACCTTGTTCAAAGGGATGGCGTTCAGCGATCTGCATCGCCTGCAGATCGACATTCGCACGTTTGCCAAGGATCACCGGCTGAGCAGGGCCGAGCGAAAGGACGACAGGATCATCGCCATTGCACTATGTGACAATCGGGGATGGGAGAAAGTCCTGGGTTCCAAATCACTCTCTGAATCCGAATTGCTGAGACAGTGCATCACACACATCCGCGAACGAGATCCGGACGTCATTGAGAGCGAGCATCTTTTCAATCAGGTTCTTCCCTATCTGTTGAAACGATGCGAATTGCACGGTATTGAATTTGAAATCGGCCGCGATAACACGTCTCCTCGCGGCGTCGCCTCGCGCACGTCCTTCGACGAGTACGACGTCGAATATACCACCTTTGACGTTGCAGGACGCCACCTGATCGATCTTTGGCTTCTGCGCCAGTCGCACGAGGGCTCCCGCTCGTCGGCAAAGCCCGGTTCCGTTTCAGGAGATCATGGGGGCGTGTCATTGTCAGCGAGAACGCCTGCGGAGATCAGAGAAATTACGTTGGACTCCTGCCGCGCCATCAGAGCTTCAACCGAGGAACTCTCCCGTCCATTTTTCCATCTTGCCAAGATGCTTCCGTACGGGTACGGAACGGTTGCGCGCCTGGGCTCTGCCGCCAAAATCGATGCCTGCATGCTGCGTGCGTACCTGCGTGCCCGGCATTCAATTCCGAAGCCCGAATCGGGGACGCCGGCCGTAGCGGGACAGGCGGAGTTGTTCTGCACCGGTGTTTTTACCGGCGTTATCCAGATCGACTTGGAATCGCTGTACCCGCGACTTCTGTTGGCACAGGAAGTTCATCCTTCCACAGATCCTCTGCACATCTTTCAGACTCTGCTGCAGCAATTGATAGGCCATCGAATGGACAGCACGGATTCTGCGGAAACACATGCGTGTCAGGTGCTTATCGACGCCCTCTACCCGTATTTGACACACAAGAAGAATATTTTCAGCGACCAGACACGCGCAGAAGACCTTGCCTCCGACGCACGGGACCTCCTTGTCAAAGCAATCCGCGAAGTGGAACTGCACAACGGTCTTGTCATCCAGGTGGAAGACACATCGCTCTTCTGCCAGCCGCCGGACAATGTCTCGGGCGAAAAGGCCGAGCTTGCATTCGTCGAACACATCGGGGCTCAACTCCCGGACGAAGTGCACCTCGTTCTGCGGCATCGTTATCACCGATTGGCAAGTTACAGAAAACGAAATTACGCGCTGCTGGATCATGAAGCGCGCATGACCTTACACGGAACGGCATTGCAGTCGCGTACGCTTGAACGGTTTGGACGAAGCTTTCTGCAGATGAGCATGGACTGCATTCTTCGCCTCGATTTTGACGATCTTCACCGGCTGTTCGTCGAGCTGCAGCAATCCATCAGAGAGAGGCAATTGGATATCGCGGATTTCGCACGCACTGAGGCTCTTCATGATGAGACGGAAAAATATGTACAGGAAGTTGCCGAAGGAAAGAGAAACCATGCACCCGCCTACGAGGCGGCTCTCCGCTCGTCAAAGCCGTTTTCGGCGGGCGACCGGATTACATACTATTTCTCGTCGAAGGTGCCGCATCAGCGCGAAGCGGAAGCGGCCCGCGAGGCAGGCGAATGGGATCCGAATTTCCCGGACGAGGATACCTCCTATTACTTGCGACGGCTGGAAGATTTTTCGAAACGCCTCGAGGTGTTTTTTTCTGAAGGGGATTTTAAGAGAATATTTTCCTCCGACGATCTTTTCGGGTTCGAAGGAGAACCTGTCGTACCGGTGACCAAAAAAGGAACGGCGGACTCATCGCCCGCCGCTACCAACTCGAAAATCATGCTCGATCTTTAGGCAATCCGCGCAGCACTCCACTGCCTGATGTAGTCGATCACAGTTTGCGTTGACGTTCCGGGCGTAAAAAGCTCACCGACTCCCAGGTCATTCAGCGCCGAGATGTCTGTCCGGGGTAGAATCCCACCGCCGAACAATAACACATCGTCCATTTTTCTTTCTTTCATCAGCGTCAGAACTTTGGGAAAAATTGTCATGTGCGCGCCGCTGAGGGAGCTGATGCCGATGACGTCGACATCCTCTTGGAGCGCCGCTTCGACGATCATCTCCGGCGTCTTGCGCAGTCCGGTATAAATGACTTCCATACCTGCGTCACGCAAGGCTGCCGCAATTACTTTGGCACCCCGATCGTGTCCGTCGAGGCCTGCTTTCGCCACCAACACACGTATTCGTTTGTCCATGGTCTATCCATTCTTCTTTGGCACCGGGCTTCTCTTGGTTGCACCACTCCGGTCGCCTGTTATGATGTTGACGCCAAAAATGATTCCATCGCCACGTAAAATTTTGACAACGGGAATCCTACCACCGTATAATAGCACCCATCGATGCGCTCGATAAAGACGGCGCCGAAGTCATCCTGTATCCCGTAGGCACCTGCTTTATCCATCGGAGACCCTCCGGCGACATAGGCGCGGATTTCGTCATCACGCAACGTCCGGAAGGTCACGTCTGTTTTTTCGAAATCAATATACTCTTTTTTTGAGAGCGAATCAACGAAGGCAAACCCGGTATAAACAGTGTGCGTGCGCCCGGAAAGCTGCGTTAGCATCGCCACCGCCTCATCTGCATCCGCCGGCTTCCCCAGCTTGACTCCATCCAGCACAACAATTGTATCCGAACCAATCACAACCACATCGTCATGGCGGCGCGCTACATCCCGCGCCTTCTGAAGTGACAGATCTTGAACGACCTGCTCCGGCTCGTGATGGTCTTCCATCACCTCTTCCACGGAACTCTCTTCCACGACAAACCGGAGACCGATTTGTCTCAAGAGAGATGCACGCCGCGGAGACCGCGATGCAAGAATGATTGTACGCATCGTGCTGATCATACTATCCGAATACGTTTTGATGAATGCGCGATGGCAACTCCTCAGTAACTTGAAAGCAACTGCCCCATGGCTCTTGAGTGGAATGCACTGGAGAACAAACCGCAAAGGCGAGAAGGATTGTTTCAATACCCTTCAGAGCCCGCAGTTTTTGCGCTGAGCTATTCGCCTGCTGACCAAAAAAAAGGCGATCCGTTTTGCAGATCGCCTTTCTGAACGCAGTCGAATCCAGGTTAACGGAACATCGCTTTGAGGCTTCCCCATGTCCGTTTGACGCTCGAAACATTGTGAGAGACAGTCAGCATTTTTGAATAGTTGACTGTTCCATCCTCATCCGTCACTTTCACTCTGTATTGATAAAGTGTCGCAGTCGGCGATTCTGCTTTGAAGGCAGAGCGATCGATAAACTCATAGTCGGAGTTTCCTCCCCGCGGCGGCAGTACTCCAATTTCCACAAACTCACCCGATGAACCTGCACGCCGTTCTACAGCAAAACTTCTCACAGAGGATTCTGAAGCCGTTCCCCATTGCACATAAACATTCGAACCATCGCTGCGACCCTGCAGGGAACCGTCTTTAAATGTCGCACCTCCGAAAAGGGACCCAACACACAACAGAAGAACCGCAATCAATAATCCATATTTTTTCATAGTTCCATCCGATCTGGTGCGGAAGGCGGGACTTGTTCCAAAGGAATCCCTTTGGGAAACCCGCACGCCTTTTGGGCGCCACCCCCTCCCGTGCTTCTGGACAACTAATTGAACAACGACAGCGTAAATTACAGCAGATATTTTACAATGTCAATACCCCCTGGAATCAATTATTTGCTGACCATCAAGTCATGAGCCGGGTTGCACCACTCTTCCAAAGAGTAAACCAGTATCCATAGGTAAACATTGCTCATAGTCTCCTTTATTGACAGTCGCTTAATGATGCGAGTGCAATCAACTGCCAACACGTATGATTTCTGCGCGGATTGTGACGGCTTGGTTGCGCAACTCTGCCAGCTTTGCCATGACAGCATCTGCAACAACCTGTTTTGGATCTTCCTCGATGGACCTCGGTCGAACACCCGCACGGAATTCTCGAGCGCCATACACATCACTGGCGACAAAAACCACAGCATCCCTGGCGGGAAGATCTTCGCCCATGTTTTCACCGGCTGGATTGATTCGCAATGTATTTCCCGCCATTCCCAGGAACAAGACATAGTCGAAAGATTTTATGTAGGAATCGATTTCCTTCAGGCCGCGCCGGGAATTTTCATCTTCTGGGCGATAGCGGGTTCCAGACGGATAGACCAGGAACATATAGCCTTCATGTTTGAGGCGAACCATCTGGCGTAAAGCGGCCATGTTGATGGTGCGAGCCCGGCTGATTTCGTCAGCATTTACAGCAGGACTTTGGCGTAACACTTCCATGCTTCTTGGAGGATAGGTTACCAACCTGCTGTACGCTTCTGCAAAAGCCCGCACGAACGAGACTTCCTCGTTCAATTTGACACCGGCAATAGCGATGATTTGATCGGAAACCGCCTTGGTTCCCAATCCCAATCGCTCCAAGATCAAAAAGAGATTCGGGATATCGAAATTGCTGTAGTGCTCTGGTAGAATCAGGCAAGATTTGCCTTGCCGAGCAAGCTCTGCCAGTTTTAAGAAGGCCGGAAGATTCTCGAAACGGCTTTCGGGCATCAGCAATTTACTGGCGAGCGCATGGACCAGTTTGCGGTTATCGAGATTGGCCGATTGAAAAACTGTCTCCGGGCACACAACACCCCTGGCGCGTGACCCTTGCTGCAACTTTGCAGCAAGATCGGTGAACATTTCTTCCATTGCACTCATTTTTGCGTTACTCCTACCATTGAGGAAGCAGCCACTGCGGTGCCCAATGTCAATCGCCTTTCGCCCCAATTATTCGCGCTGGCATTGTTCCAGCTTTGCCACCGCGCAATTTTCCCCGATCCTTGATCCAAAGTAGTCAATTGGCTCGGACCGACGAGATCGACAGCTTGAACCCGTCCAGGTCACGCAATCGGAACATGCGCACACCCCAAATCATGTCAGCGGGTTCCGAATTGAACAAAAAGTATTGCTGTCACAAGACATGACAAAAACATTAATACGCCCAAGAGACGTGTTTTCCTAATACTCGAAAGAAAAAGGGGTGTGATGCCAGCAATGAAGTAAATTACAAAAACCAACACTGCCAAAGATTCAGGGAAATCACTTATATACTGGATATGATAACCCGCAATTTGCGGGATGACATTTAGCAACAATAGACAATAAGCGTAATACAATGACACCGACAAACCCATAGCGAGTAAAACCAATAGTATTCTTTTTCTTCTACGATTCTCTTCCATGAGAAGAACTCAAAGAGGAATCATCGTTGGCCAAACAACCCTGGCCGTTAAAAGAATTGGAACGCATCTTTCGGCAGTGACGATTAGCCTGAATATAATTATATCTATCCTATGATGCGAACTATCAATATATTTTCTGGACTATTGTCGTATTGGGTTTCACCGTAATATCATAGGTGGGAAATATGCCATCGCGCACTAGCACTTTCCCAACTCCACGAATAACAACAGAGTCGGCATTCCCTGCTGTTTTTATCGCGTAAGCGCCATTGACATTATTCGTGAAGGCTGTGCCGGCAAGGATGGCAATTCCATCCGCATCGGGCGTCAATTGCGCAAACGAATTGCCGCCACCGCCAAGCGAGGTTGGGTATTGATAATACTGCTGGGCTTTTGCAGCCAGTACGGTAAGATCGGCAATCACTGCACTTCTATTCTCCTCGATTCGATTCGGCCCCCTGATGTCGTCTTTTCGAAAGCCGCCCTTAGGATTCAGACGAATAGAAGATCCATTCTCAAACTTCTATCCACCCACAATTGAAGATTTGAGGTCAGCTCCACTGACTTCCTGCATGGCAAAAAGCGATAAGCAGACAGATTACAGATCTTGGTCTCATAGTGCACTCCTTCTAATGGTAAAGGGTTGTGACGATAGAATAGAATTTGCCACGCTTGACCAATGAAGGCATTGGAAAAAAACGTTGGCACTCGCGCTATCAAATTTGATTGTTGCTCAGGTGAGGGTAGAAAGAGGTGATAGACACCCCGTAAACACTGTGCGGAAGGCGGGACTTGAACCCGCACGCCTTTTGGGCGCCACCCCCTCAAGATGGTGTGTCTGCCAATTCCACCACTTCCGCTTCAATATTTGAATATACGGAAAACACGCAGAGAACGCAAGGGCTTCTCTCTCTTTTCAATGTTTTCCTCTACCCTGGTGCCTTCGTGTCTGATCTGTTCGCTGGAAATGTTGTTATAGCTGGAGATGCACGGTCAGATCCGTGGCGAGTCCGTAGTGAACTCCAACTTGGTCCAGATGGAATCCGATCTCGGACTGTACGACATGTTCGTTGTCACTGCGGGTTGAGAAAAATGCTTCCAGTGACGAAGCCAGATGATTGACCACAATGGCTCCGACGGCTATGGCAGCTGTGTTGTAGAAGTCGTTCGCTTTTCCACGATTCGCCGAATAGCTGACCATCTGCTGCGTGATCTTAAAATAGTCGCCGCCGTCCGAATTTGGGACGTCTCCCGTCCAGCCGAAAACATCCTTGTATCCATCCCAGCCGAATTTGAACTGATCATACTTGCCGATCAGTTCATAGTACTGTTGTTCTCCATGGGCAGGGATCATATGTGAAAATCCAAGTTTTTTTTGCTGCGCCTCCCATGCATTGATCTCTGCAAAGCTTACCCGTTGCCAGGACGGCAGTTTTTCATCCGGATTGATATAGATGGAGGCCACCCCGGTCAGATTGTAGTCCGTCCCATGAGCATTGATCCATTTTGCGTATCGAACTGCGCTCCAATACGTGTCTGCATAGTTTTGGAACTCTATGGTCTTTTCATCCCCTTTTCTGGTGTAGAGAACTGCAACCGCAATCGCAGCCGCTTCCACGGCGACCATGATACCGGTCTTCCAGTAGTTTCCGGTATAGGCCTGCCCCGCACCCGGAAGAAGAAGCGNNNGTCCCGCACCCGGAAGAACAAGCGACATCCCGGCCGCCAGCAATGGACTCTTTTTCTGTGCCCCCAGCAGCGACGGACGGGCGAGAACCGTCGGCGTGGCTCCACCGGAATCAGGAAGAGAGGCATTCAAGAGATCGTGGCGAATGTTTCCGGTCAACGGCTCACCGGCAGAAAGCGGAAGGGAGAGAATGAAAACGAAGAACAAAGACGTAACGCGCATGAAGAGATCCGATCAATGTGAGAGCCAATTGTCGCTGAGATCAAAACCAAACAGTATCCCGAAATAGAAACGCCATTCACGGCCGTACGATGCCGTTGCGGTCTTTCCGACGTAGGTAAATGAATCCAGTCCGTACGTCCCGTTGAAGAAGACGCGCGTCGGATAGGCATAGAAGGAATATGATTCCAGCCGCAGTTCAAATCCGACATCGCGCTTGAACCGGTTCAGCGTCGGTGTGCCATTCCATGCGTCTCCGATGTCTGCATGAACCGAGCCATACAATTTGTCAAAATAAAGATGCAGCAGCCGCGCATCAATGTTTTGCCAGATCGGAAAACGGTACGTCGCATTGAAAGCGGCCATTTCGTTTCCACCGATTGCATAGAACGGATATCCCCGCATACCGATAAGTCCGCCTGCATAAAAATTGAAAAAGTCTGGAACTTCAGGACCGAAAATCGTCCCTCCCCGTCCGGAGAGTGTCAGCGTGTGCGATCCCCACAGAAGCGAAAGATGTTCGGAATATTTTACCTCCGCCTTATGGAAGTTGAAAGGCGTCATGACCGGCGACAAACCGGTTCCAGAATTTTCGTACTTATTGTCCCAATTGAACCTGTCCATTTCATAGTCATATCGTAGCCAGAGACGATGTCCAATCGGATTAATTTCCATATTAAGTGAAGGAAGAATTCCCTTGTAATCCCAAGTGATCGAGATATCATTCCCTTTGAAATAAAAGTCCGAGGAACCTGGAACCAGCAGTGCAGAATTATTGAGAACGAAAGAACCAATGTCTGCACTGTAGCGGCTGTGGGAGAATCCAACCGTGAGCAGATCTGCATCGCTGAACAGCGGCTGCTTTGCACTGATATCAAGTTCCAGCATTCCGTACGTAACGCCAAGTGTATAGCGATCAAGTCCCAACTCAATCTCGCCGCTACTCTTCCGCGTGATATTGTACACTTCCAGCGACATGGTCGGAGCAATTCCCCACCGGTGAAGTCCGAGCAGGCTTCCGCGATATTCAAAAATCAAAAAGAGATCCCGCTCCCATTGCCGGTTGATGGCCGCCCCGCCGAACATACTCAGCCGGTCAGTCATGTCACGGGAGGAAAAATAGAATCCGGGCTTGAGAAAATCGAAGCCCTTGCTCTTTGTGTTGTAGTTGTCGATGCGCAGCATCGGCACGATGGAAAGACTCGTGAAGATATTCTTATACGTCCTATTGGCGGGAATCGGCAGAGAACTGTCGTCATACGAACGCAATTTGTTCCATGCAAACGCCCCGCCGTCGCCGGCAGTGTCACGGGGAATTGCCGGCAGATACGCGGATGAAGAAAAATCAACCGCCGGCCCCGGATGCAGCGCCGCCAGTTTGAATCCGCTTGCGGTGTACGAGCTGAATGCGATATCCCCGTTCGTGTTCACCGACGGCATGAACGCACCGCCCAGCACGTTGGTGATTTGTTCGATCCGCTTCGTTGAGAGATCGATGGAATAGAGATTGAAGATTCCGCTGCGATCCGATGAAAATATGATTTTCTTTCCGTCGCGGGAGAAGATGGGATTGCGCGCATCATCGTCACCGCCAACAAGCGTTTCCACTTCGCCGGTTTCGCACGATATCCGAACAACGTCCTGCGCTTCGCGCCTCGCAAGCCCGAAAACAATGGACGATCCGTCCGGGGACCATTTCGGCGTGAACACCTGCTCACCGTTTCTATAGTTCGTCAGCGTCCGGATATGGGAACCATCGGCGTCCGCGACGGCGACATTCATCGTGCCGTCTTCACCGACGGCGAAAACGAGTTTCCGGCCATCACCAGAAAGCGATGGATTGTGTGCCCGTGCGGCATAGGTCAGCCGCTTTTCGTCGCTCGATGCAATATCGTATTCGTAGATATCCGACCAGCCGGACCAGTGCGGATTGCTGCGGGAAATTTTTGCGTAGTAGATCTTCTTGCCGTCCGGAGACCATGAGAGTGATGAACGCACAAGCTCTTTGATCTCGGTTTCTTTTTTTGACTCACGGTCGTAAATAAAGATCGAGGACAGACCGAAATAGTCCCCTTCTTTGTTGGACGTGTACGCAATTTTCTTGCCATCCGGAGAAAATGCCGGATAGAAATTTCCGAATCCGGTACCGCCGATGACGTCCCCTTCCACAAGATTATTTCGAACGGAATCCGTTCGCGCCCGGTAGCCGGCAGTCACCGTCGTGTGCCATTCATCGTACAGTGCTCGTCCCGATTTTCCGATCGCTCGGTCGATTGCCTGATCGATGGTCACCACATCGGGCGACGACAGGCTCTTTGCAATTCGCACCACGACGTCTTTGCCGTACGTTTCCGAAATATATTTGACAAGTGCGAAGCCTGCATTGTACGATGATTCATTGCCCAGACTGGTCTTCCCGAAGACGCCCATCTCACTCCATGTCAACATTTTGTTCTCGAGGGCATACATCCGCAAAATCATATCGCGGTGTGTGTCCCAGGAGTCGTAGCCGATCTCCGGACGATTGTACTGCGCCGTGCCTTCTGCAAACCAGCTCGGCACCACAAAGCCGGACA
>JAPLFO010000043.1 GCA_026390635.1 Ignavibacteriales bacterium | reverse complement strand
CCGTGAAAATGATTTGTCCATGGAGGATCGCAGGACGATACGATATGCGGGAAATGATGCCGCCATTCTTACCAGCAATTCTCTGTCAGCCCAGCGTGGATCGAGGAACCCGACGTAGCCGATTGTTGGAAGTCTGTTCGGTGTCGATGAGCGCCTCATGCTGTCTGCGAAGAATACGGAGATGGCGTTTGGCAAACACAATAATTTATTCGACGGAGAATCCTTCGCGATCTCCGTTCTCATTTCGAATGCACTGTATGTAACTAGTGCGACGTCCCTCATCAGTTTCTTTTCCGCCATCCTCATACGGCGCAAAGCAATGGAATTGCGGCTCGGCATTTCCAATGCGTCGCAAATGTCATAGATGAACATCTTTGCCGGGCAGAGAGATTTGTCAACGAAGCCATACCACCAATAGGGAAACATTACCATCACGATGGTGTCATTCCAGTTTTGATTTCTAAACTGCTTTCTGAACCATCGTCTGAACAACCATGCATCAAGTCCGGGAACCCAGCTGCTCCTGAAAAAGCTGGGGACGGTAGGGGGGACATGAACGGTCAGGTTTTGAACCGGATGTTTTTTCCTCTGTGGATGCTCATCGACGCTTTCTGTCGCAATAACCCGTCTCAGTCTGGATCGCACTCTCGAAGCGAGCGAGGGCATGCCTTCTACGAATGCCACCAGATATCCGCGTTCCGCCAACGTGCGGGCAAAGGCGTGTTCACGCTGCGAGGCGCTTGAGTAGCTCGTGTTTCCGAAAAAAAGAAATTGCACTATCGAATCCTCTCAAATCTTTTTCTACTTTGCCCGCAAAGCAATTGCACTTTGCATGACGTCTCCTTCAAACAATCACGTAGACGCGGCAATCAATCCGGTGTACAGACGGAGGTACTGTTCCGAAATAGATGCCGGCGAATGATGCGTTCGAACATAGTGCTGTGCCGACGTTCCGAGGGTCTGCACCATTTCGGGATTCTGCAAAAGAATGAGCAACGCGTCCGCGAGGGCCGCCGCATTCCGGGGTTCGACCTTGATTCCAGTCACATGGTTTTCTATCAGATCGTCACTTCCCGATACAGTACTGACAACACAGGCTTTGCCAAAAGACATCGCCTCCAGGAGCGCATTGGACATACCTTCATACCGTGACGGAAGAACAAATATGTTGTGCGACGAAAAAAGGCTGCTCAGATCAACGCTGACTCCCGCAAAAGACACATATTCAAGGATCTTAAGCTCGCCGGCCATGGCCCTGAATCCGGAAAAATCGCCTGCCCCGACGATTGTGAGACGACTCCGGGGAAGTTTCTCTACCACCGTCTTCCATGCCTGCATAAGGATATCGAGCCCTTTTTGCAACGGATCGTTGGTGACGTTCCCAATAAACAAAACGGCATGCCGGGTATGCTGCTCCGGTTCACATTGAGGCGCCTCAAAGACAGAGTTCGGGATGTGATGGATCCTCTCAGGCGGAACGCCGCGGTCGCGGAGGTTTGCCGAAATTGCTTTGCTGAGTGATACAAAGTCTCCGTACTGCAGCAGGAGCCGTTTCGTTTGAACCCGAAATGGAAAGTCGTTAAGCACGTCGATTCCGTCGATCGTGGCTTCACGGGCGACTACAGGTTTGGTGAGAAGCCTTCCCGCCACAAGTGCGGGAATTGCCAGCCAATGCGTTTGCATCACCTGCACTATGTCATATCGATTTCGATATCGCAGCAGTGCAAAAAAGACTGCAACAGTGAACGAGAGCACCGGTAATTTGTAAAAAAAGAATCGATACAAACGATGAGACAGTCTGAAGAATATTTGATTCTCTGTCTCAAGGGGTTGGAGAGACTTGCTTCGCGAACGAAATCTATTTCCCGCGCGTCCGCCTCCTTTTCTCATCGACTCTCGCAGGAAAGACAAACTCACTATCCGATGAATGGAAACACCATTGTCGAATTCGAATGCAGGCTGGGAAAGATCGTAGCGATCGGTAATAATCGTCACTTCTTGTCCGCGGCGTGAAAATTCTCCTGCCAGCAGACGGCATTGTTTCTCTACGCCCCCGATGGATGGCGAGTATCGATCTGTCAGGAGCAATATTCTGCATCGGCGATTCCCGATTGCCGATTGAGCTTCACTCATGGCGCAGCCTTCGTATGAGTTCGCGGTTGGTCCGGTGCCATGCGATGGTTGCCTGAATCCCTTGTTCAAAAGAAACGGTTGGCGCCCAATGAAGCAGCGTGCGCGCATTCTCAATGTTTGCACTGGAAGCCGGGATATCACTGATATCCGGGTCGCTGAATCTCTTGACGGCTTTCTTTGACATCCCGGATTCAACCTGTTCGATTAATTCATTCACGGAATGGGATGACCCCCCGCCCAAATTATAGGTATGGAATCCTTCGACCTGAAGAGCCTTGAACGTGCCCGCCACGATGTCGTCAATGTAGGTAAAATCGCGTTTCTGTTTTCCGTCTCCGAAAATCTCAATCGGCTTGTCATCCTCTATGGCGTTGATGAAACGAAAATAACTCATGTCCGGCCTGCCTTGCGGCCCATACACACTGAAATAGCGGAGTATCGCGGCATTCAGGCAAAAGAGCTTGTGATATGAATGGATCAAGGTCTCGGCGCTTTTCTTGGTAGCGGCGTAGACAGAGGCCGGAGTATCAGTGCGCATCTCTTCGCTGTACGGCGGAACGTTGCCGCTGTAGACCGAGGAACTGGAAGCAAAAACAATTGTCGGCACACGAAACCGGTGCATGCATTCCAGCAGGACCGCAGTCCCTCCGACGTTGGTTTTCTCGAATTCGAGTGGATGATCTTTGCTGTATCGGATCCCTGCCATCCCGGCGAGATGAATGACTGCCGAATATGACGCGGACTTGAAAATCGAATCCATGCCTTCCTCGTCTGTGATGTCGCTTTCGTGAAAGACAAATCCTTTGTCTTTCATCAAGGGCTGAACGCGATAGCGCTTCAATTCCGGATCGTAATAGTTGCTGAGGTTGTCTATTCCGACAACCTTCACCCCGGATTGAAGCAGCTTCCTAGCAACTCCGGCCCCAATGAAACCGGCGGCGCCTGTCAACAAGATTGTTTGCATCTCGACCAGACAATAGTTTTTGATAGTGGGCTATGTATTCTTTCGCGATGTTGCTCCATGTCAGCGTCGGATAGATGCTGCGGGATTTGGAAGACATTTCTTTGAGCCGGGGGCGGTCAACAATCAGGACGTCCAGAAGCCGGCCGAGTTCCCTTTCGTCCCCGTACGGGACAACAAAGCCGTTGACGCCCTGAGCGATGTGCCGGGACATTCCTGTCTCTGCGGTAACGAGCGGCACAAGTCCGGCGCTCATTGCCTCAACCGCACAAATTGAAAACTGGTCATAAGAGCTCGCGCTTACAAAAATGTCCTTGTCGCGAAGAAATGCAGCGTACTCCGGGGTTCGCATCTTGCACAGAAAATCCACCTGGATGCCGTCGGGCAGGTTGAAGGATTGGTCGGGGATCTTTTCGCAAATCACAAACACATGTGCCTTGTGTTTACACTGATGCAGCCCTTCCAATAGGAAGGAAAAGCCTTTTTCCGGTCGGGCAGGATCGCCGACAAAAACGATTGATATTCCCGCAGAGTCTTTCTGATGGGTCGGCTTCGGTTGACTGAAGACATAGTCGATTCCATTCGAAATTATAACAGCTGCGTCCGGGGGTATCCTATAGAACCCAGATGCGATCCGGATGGAACGCTCCGAGAGGAAAAAGAGAACATCGGAAAATCTGAAGAAAAGAGACTCAGAGAGATAGTCCTTGATTTTCTGACTGTATGTCGAATAGGTATGAAATGTCCGATGTTGGTATCGAACAATACCGTGGACCGTGAACGAAATTGGCGTTTTGATGATCTGTTTTAGGAAAATTGCAATGACTGCAAATCGCTCGAACGTTACGATATGAATGATGTCAACACGCCGCGTAAGCAAGAGAAAAACGAACGGGAATATTCCCAGGCGTCTGAGATCGATCCCCCTGCTGTTTTTGATCGCCATTGAACCAAAGAGCTTTG
>JAPLFO010000075.1 GCA_026390635.1 Ignavibacteriales bacterium | reverse complement strand
TTCGACTCGGTCGCGGAGTTTACCCCGTGCAACGGGGCTCCCTCGCTCACCATGACGTGCTGCGTCACCCCGAGCAAGTCCGGCGAGAGCCGGACACGCCGAGGGGCTGTGCGGCCGCTTCGTTCGCCTTGTTTTGCTTCCATATTTTCCGAAGGTCAACAACAAATTATTGGAGAATGCAGACTGGAGCGCCGGAGGCGCGGCATATTTGTAGTTGAGTGCCCTCTCACAGATTCAATCAATTCTCGTTGTGAAATGGGGATAACTTTTAACATAGGAGAAGCACAGTAAATAATTGCCACTATCCAAGAGTTCAAGTCCGACGAATGTCATTTGATAGTTATTTTAGACAACTCTGATATCATATAAAGGAGAACATGATGAAGCTATTATTTCCCTGCTCGATCGTTGTTGCCCTGCTGCTCGGCAGTTGCGGCGGAAAGCACGAAAACACGGCAAAAATCACTGAAGCGAACAACCTCATGACGTCGGGAGATTTTGAAAAAGGGATCGCTGTCCTGGACGGCCTTGGGAAAGAAGCCCCTGCTGACACGGCAGTTCTTCATGCCCGCGTTGCCGGCTACATGAAGTACGCGACATTTCTAATGTACGAATCACCGCTCCCGCCGAAGCAAAAATACTCGACCGCATTGAAAATGTACCGCTCTGCCGTGAAGTTGGACCCGACGAACAAAGTTGCAAAGGAAAATATCGCCACCATTGAGGGTATCTATCAGCAAATGGGAAGGCCTATTCCCGACTGAATCATGCCGGGCACCGAGGCGTCTCACCTGCAGGACTTCGCCAGGAAGACATAAAGCCAAGATAAAAAAAGACGGCCCGCGAAAGCCGTCTTTTTTGTAGTGGAACGGACTATCTATCCTGCAGCCAAACGGCGCTGCCGCATCGCTTCGTAGACCACAATTGCCGTTGCGCTGGCAACGTTGAATGAATCCACACCCGCACGCATGGGGATAGTGAAGAATGATGTGCAGGCGGAAGCAACATTCGCCGAAATTCCGTTTCCCTCGCTCCCGAACACCACGCAACAATCCTGACAAAAATTGATCTGGTCGATGGCAGGGTTGTCGCTGTCACAATGTGCCGCCGCAACACACACGCCGGCGGCAGCTAACTCACGCAGCGTCCCGGCAAGATCGGTGCAATAGACAACCGGCAGTTTAAAAACCGTTCCCATGGAATTACGCACGGCACGACGCAAGTACGGATCCGCCGTTGTTTCTCCGACGAACAGCGCCTGCACTCCCGCCGCAACGCTGTTGCGCACCATCACGCCAAGGTTTTCCGCATTGGCGATTCCATCGACAGCGGCAAAAAACCAGGGCCGTGCTGACTCGCAAAGAACAGCTTCGAGAGTAGCGGGAGCCGGAATACGCGCAACCGCCATGATGCCCAGATGAAGATTGTGTCCGACGATCGTTTCGAGCAGCTGCTTTTCCCCGAGAAAAATATCGATCGGCTCCTGCCGCGATTCAAGCAGGTTCCGGTAGATCTGAAACCATTCGGGTGTGAGAAGGATGGAAATTGGTGTGAGCGGACTTTCGAGCAACCGGCGGACTACTTTTTCCCCCTCCGCCACAAAGATTCCCTGTCGCTGGTGTTCAAGCGGACGCTTCAGGGTGCGGTACGGCTCCAACTCCGGCAGGGTGAGTGATTCAATCGCGAGTGTGCGGGCAATCATGTAGCAGCGGACATCCGGGATTGCGCTCCGTTAGTTCAATCGTGAAAAATCGTCAGCATTTGGCGCCAAATAGATGCGCTCCACTTTCCAGCGCGGCGACACCCATTGCATCGTTGCGAGATATTTAACCGTATGTCCTTGGTAGCTTCCCTCAGTGGTCAACCGCATTTGCGAACCAGCCGTGCCCCAATCTGTTTTATACGTGACGGAGCCACCCATGAGGCTGACCGTACTCGACGGAATCAACCCCGCCCATCGGTTGCTCCCAAGATCGATCGATGCGAACTTTGCACCGGCCACTGCGATCTGTTCGGCTTGGTTGCGATATGCCTGCGCCAGCGCAACCGTAGTCGTCGCCTGATCCGCCGTACGGAACGAGAGGGAGTACATTCCGATGATGACGAACACTCCGGATGCAAAAATTACTTTTGAAGTTCCCATAACCTAACTCCCTAATAATTCTGATTTGGGGGAAAGACTCTCTTTTCCCAATAGGCACTGTCCCTGGCCTGACCGGGAAGATTTTGAGGCAGAAACGTCAATCTGAACCTGATCGATTTTACATTCCCGAGGTTGGTTGCCGGAGTCAGGGATGTACCGTTGCTGTCATAATAGTCAAATCTCATCTGCGTTACGTCGTGAGCAATCAACTGCCTGACAGCATTAACGGAACGGTACATCTTGCAATCACTCCCGCATTCATAGCGCAATGTTCCTACTGTTCCTATGGTATCAATAATGCCGGTAAAAAGAATCTCGTTACTCTTTGCAGTTGCAATCGTCTTCGGATATGCCACTCCATAGCCGGCGCTATAGAGATCATTATACAAAATCTGCGCCGGAATCACGGATGCTTGCCGGGATGCAGCCAGCGTCGTCTTTTTGAAGAGGGCCTCATTCATCTGTACGGTCAAATTGATCATGGCAAGCATGATCGCCCCGCGAATCAAAGTAGAACCGATTATGTCGAATACTGTGCCCATTAGTAAGACGCCATACCGCTGACTGTAATTTTACGGGTGAGATATACTGGATGATCGATGGTCACATCCACACGCTTGAAATAGGACTCCGTCCAATACGGCGTATTGGGAGCGCCTTTTGTCACGTAGTAGACGGAGACCTTGAGATGATATCCTTTGATGTCCGAGGTATTCACCGTCCTCTCATACCCATTATAATCGTCAACATCGTCGTAAAAATTACCATTAATACCCTTGATTGACTTGAACGGCGACACGTCCGGCCAGGGATTGATATAGGCCTTCGCGGCAGCCCCAGGTCCGAGCGAAGCCGGGCTGTCAAATTCCCACGGCATCTGATAGTGTGAGTAGTCAGCCTGGCTATCGAATTTTTTTGTCAATATCTCCTGCAACAGCGCCCCTGCGGCACCTGTTCCCTGTTCCACTGCCACCAGTTCATAGTAGCTTGACGCGCTGTCTATCATCATTCTGTTCGCATTGAGCACGGCAACGGTAACCAAGACGAAAAAAGCAGCCGATAGCATTGTCTGTCCGGAGCTCATTCCGACGTCTCCTTCCCGAACCCTGCTATGTCAAAAACTGCATTCTTCACGAATCTTCTCTCAATTTGCATCGCACGTTGGAGCATACGCTCATTAAGCGCAAAGAGTGTGCCGAAAAAACTGCCCGATCAAGGTCTATAATCGACAATTTCCGACAAGTGATGCGTCACATTATGAAACACCTGTAAGATAATGAGAAGAACGCGAATTAGCCAAGTGAAACGAATAGCAATGAGAAAAGCAATGACGAAAATCACATTTGGCTGCACTTGGCCTTCCGCCTCAGGTGTCTGACGAGTGAAAGGGCTGTCCCGTAAGGAAGCTTTGACGAAGCGTGGGCTTCAGCCCGCGGTTAAAAAATCTGCAGAGGACCGAATTTCGCACCTGCTAATCGTCGTCGGCTGTAACGGTTGCAACTTCTTCCGCCGTGGTGAAGCCCTGTTTCATCAATTCAAGGGCATTGACCCGGAGTGTCCGCATCCCGTTTTTCAAACCTTCATCCCGCACGGCCGCCTCATTCACAGAGTCTCCGGCTTCCAGGATTATTCTGCGCAAATTATTGGTGAAATAGAGCGCCTCGTGAACCGCCAAGCGCCCTTTGAAGCCACGAATGCATTCAATACATCCGACCGGCTGATAGAGGACCGTGTTGTTGATCTCCTCCTCAGTCATTCCCAGCCTTTTCAGCATTGGAATGTCCGGTTCTGCGACCGGGCTCTTGCAGCGGTCACAGAGGCGTCGAATCAGCCGTTGGGCCAGTATCATATTTATGCTGTAAGCGATAAGAAATGGTTCTATCCCCATTTTATAGAGGCGGGAGACAGCGCTCGGCGCATCGTTCGTGTGCAGAGTGGAAAGGGTCAGATGGCCCGTGTTCGCGAGTTTGACCGCGATTTCCGCCGACAATTTGTCGCGAATTTCACCTACCATCACGATATCGGGATCGTGACGCAGTATCGCTCTCAATGCCCCCTCAAAATCCAGTTTGGTATTGAGTTTCACCTGCCGCGCCCCGTCAATAAAGAACTCCACGGGATCTTCGACGGTAATAATATTGAGGGCAGGATCCATCACAGCCTTCAGACAGGCAACCAACGTTGTGCTTTTCCCGCTCCCTGTAGGCCCGGTAACGATGATGACGCCATACGGTTTGGAGATCGCCTTGCGCATCATGCCTTCGCTGTAGGAATCAAATCCAAGGTCGTCCAGCTGCACGCCGGCCGAGGGTTCTTTCAACACACGAATAACGATGGATTCAAATTTATTCTTCAGCTCTTTTCCCACCAACGGGATGACGGATAAACGGAAGCGGATCGTCTTGCGATCGATGGACAACTGTGCAAAGCCATCCTGCGCCATGTTTCGTTCAAAGCGATCGAGATTCTTTGCGCGATCTTTCACCACTGCGGAGACTGCTTCTGCACGTGTTTCGTTGTGGGTGTACCAGCGGGTGAGTTTGCCGTCGATCCGAAAATGGAACTCGGTGACCTTGTCCCCCCGTGGAATAACGTGGATATCGCTCGCACCCACGCGCACTGCATCGACAAAAATGCTCTCGACCAGATCAACAAGTCCGCTGCGTGTGATTTCCTCTTCGAGCGCCTGTTCGTATTGATCGGCATCTTCTTCATGATCGTCCACGAACGACTCATTGCGCAGCATCGTCTCCTTGTCTTTGTAGACGGCGCGATCGATACTGACTTTTTTCCAGAGTTCCTCCCACTGCGTCATCGGAACGTAGCACACTTCGTACTTCTGATAGGGAAACGCGCGCGCAATGCGGGACACTTCGGGTTTTGTAGGATCCGGCGTAATCACCAGCAGGCGTCCCGGACGCACCGGATCGATACCGAACGGAAGTACGTGGTTCTCGAGAATCATGTCGCGGATGAAGGCGGGAAGAGCTCCGATTTCTTTCCGGACAAAATTGAGGACCCCTTCCTCCATCGTCACGTCGATTTTGCGGAAAGCATAGTAGTCCGCCACTTCCTGATAGACCAAGTCGCGGTCGGCTTTGAACTGCTCCACAAGAATCTGCGGAAGCCGCCGCTTCCCTTTCGGCTCTTCCCGATCGAGTTGCTCGATGGCATTCAGGAGCATGCCCTTATCGACCATTCCTTTTTCGACGAGTATATGACCGGGGTGTTTTTTCATTTACATTGTCTTAATGCGCAATGATGCTGTTTCCGAGGAAAGGAGCGTGAGAAAGACCAGCGCGCCCATGATCATGACCGTGATGAAAAGTTCTATGAAATTGACCAGATTCTTCATCGCGAATTGATTTTCCATCTGGTAGTAATCTGC
>JAPLFO010000120.1:29249-31410 GCA_026390635.1 Ignavibacteriales bacterium | reverse complement strand
GCTGTACGATCAGCTTGAATGGCGGCCGTATGCTCCCGGTAGAGCTCCCCGATAATCCCGCCGATGATGAAGCTGATGGACAGCAGATAGATCCAGATCATCGTCGCCAGCACGAAGGCATATACTCCGAACAGCTGGCTGTACGGTTGAAACTCCACCAGATAAAATGCATAGAACCTGCTGGTGATGCCGCTCAAAATCACCGTTGCCACCGAGGCAATGACCGACGAGTGGGTGGTGGATCCATAGAACGGGATAAACCGGTAAGCAAGAAATGTCATCAAGAACGCGAGCAGTACGGATGCCAACGTCCGCAGGAACAAGGGGATGATGGGCAACGGTCCGAGAAATTTCGTGCTGAATTGCAGCGCCACCGCATACGCCCAATTGAATCCGATCAGGATGATGATCAATGCGCCCATTGCAATGACGAGAAGGATGTCGCGCAATTGTCCTGCGACCATGCCTCCCGTTTCTGTGACGCGATAGACCTTGTGAAGGGCCGATCGGAGGGAGCTGAATAGCGACGACGATGTGAAGAGCAGGATGGAAATACTCACCCATCCCATCGGCTGCCGGAATGTTACCAAATCGTTCACCATCTGCAGAGCAAAATCCCTTATGAATTTGGCGTTTTGATGTGTCGGCAGGGCCTTGAGCAGCAACCGGTTGATGTCCGCCTGACGGATATCAACCGCATTCAAAAACGTTCCGAAAAGAGATGAGACCAGCAGAAGGAGAGGGATGGAGCAAAGCATAACATTGAACGCGAGTCCCGACGCCAGGAACAGAGCGTCATCTTGGGCGAAACGCGAAGCAAGCCCCTTGAGATAGAAAAGAGAACCGTTTCGCGCTGCCTCCGCTGCCTGAGTGATTCTTGATCGTATCGATGCCATCAGTGCATCCGGGCGATGAGTGAGGTTGATGCGAGCAGGCTCCAGAAGATAACAATGGGCCAGCCGATAACAAGGGATATCCAACCCAAACTACACGCTCCCGCAAACACTCCAATGGCTGCGGCAGCCGGACGGAGATTGCGGGCAGCAAGACGCAGAACGTCCCGGCTATAGAAGGAGACGAATGGCGCACGCCGGGCACAATGCAGCACGATCGACGGAAGCAGCAACGCCGCGACAATGGTGATAGTGCACCGCACCCACCAATGATTTGCCAGCGCCGCTGCGCCGATGAGCGGAGAAAGAATGATGGCTGCAGAGGAGAGGAACACGATGCCTTCCCGCAGGAGCGGTTTCCAGGTTCCCCACTCGGGAAGAATTTCATTCCCTTCCGTCAGGCCGCGCACGGTGAGCACGAGATAGCCGCAAAGGAGTATCCCGCCGATACCTGTCCACGCAAGCGCGAGCGTCATTGCTCCGACGAAGACTTTGGCGAACCAGTCGGTATCTCTGAACATGAAAACAAAAGACTCGGGTGCATGCATACTGATAAACAGAATAGTGACTTTTTCTTTGTATTGCAAGAATAATTGCTTGCTATCCGAGCGGTCTTTGTGTAAATTTCTCCGATTTTCGTTCTACTACTCTGTTCGTCGTTGTTCAATCTCTCAGCATCAACCTATCTGGAGCCTCGGTATGCGACGATTTGATACAACTTTTCTCTTGGCGGTTCTTGTTCTGACATTTTTTTCCGCCGCTCTCCTCACGGCCGGCACGACGGGAAAAATTTCCGGCAAATTGACGGATGAAAAAACCGGTGAAGCAATCGTTGGTGCAAGCGTCATCATCGTTGGCACCAACACCGGTGCCCCCACGGACATTGAAGGTGTCTACGTCATTTCCAATCTCTCTCCCGGAAGATATTCGGTGATGTTTACCGCCATTGGCTACCGGAAAAGGGTTGTCAAAGATGTACAGGTCAATATCGATCTGACCACGCGCATCGATCAGAAGCTTTCTTCGGAAGAAGTAAACCTGGAGGCGGTGGAAGTGGTCGCGCAGCGTCCGATGGTGCGGACAGATCTGACGTCAAGCCAGTCC
Organism: Ignavibacteriales bacterium; assembly: GCA_026390635.1. GTDB lineage: Bacteria > Bacteroidota > Ignavibacteria > UBA10030 > UBA8401 > JAPLFO01. The sequence goes on along the minus strand of JAPLFO010000120.1, from coordinate 29,413 downwards.
GTCGTTGATGCGCAGGATATCAAAGCGCTGCCGGTCGAAAGTATCACCGGCATTCTCTCCACGCAGGCAGGCATCATCGTCGGGTCGGGCGGCGAGCTGCATTTCCGCGGCGGTCGATCGAATGAGGTTGCGTATACCATCAATGGCATGACGGTCAACAACCC
>JAPLFO010000120.1:20770-29155 GCA_026390635.1 Ignavibacteriales bacterium | reverse complement strand
GTTCGACAATTCCGCGAACTTCAATATTGCCACGAACGCCATTCAGGAGCTGTCGGTGGTGCAGGGAACGTTCAATGCAGAGTACGGTAACGCATTGAGCGGCGTGGTGGAGCAGGGTCTCAAAGAAGGAGGATCCAAGTACACCGGACAAGTTTCCTTCTACACCGGCGATCGGTTGAGCAATCATTCCGATATTTTTCTCAACGTCGACAAATTCGATCCGCTCTCGCACAGTGTCACAGAGGGAACATTCGGCGGTCCGATTCCCGGAGCGGACGACATGCTGTCGTTCTTTATTTCTGCGCGGTATGACAAGAGCAAGGGCTGGCTGTATGGCAAGCGGGAACATACACCGTGGGATTCATCAGCATTCAATGCCGCCTGGTACGTCCCCATGAATGGAGACGGTGCAATGGTGCCGATGAATCACAGCGAATCCTGGACAGTCACCAACCGCATCGCATTCAAGCCGACTCCAACACGCAAGATCAGCTACGATTTCGTCTTCAATCAGGGCCGCTCGGGTGAATACAGCCACTCCTACCGCTACAACCCCGACGGCTACTATCAGGACTATTCCAACGACGTTTTCCATGCACTGGAATACAGCGATTGGATTTCGACGAGCACATCCTTCAAAATCAAAGGCTCCTACAGCCGCAATATCGGAGAAACCTACCGGTATAAGGATCTCGATTCCATTCACTATGTGCCGAACGAACGATCACGGCTTCCGGTGGGCACGGGATTCCTTTTTGGCGGCGCCGTCTCCGGCCAGTATGCCAATGTTGCCCAGACGATGGCATGGAAATTCGACATGACATCGCAGATCTCTTCACGGCAGGAAATCAAAGCCGGATTTGAAGCACGGTTGCCGAAGTTACATGTGAACAATTTCATTGTCCAGCGCGATTTAATTTCAGTGCTCTATCCGACCATTCCGGATGCAACCGATACGCAAGTCAATTACTATGATCGGGCACCGGAACAATATTCGGCCTACATACAGGACAAGCTCGAATACGAGAGCATCGTCATGAACCTCGGTTTGCGGTACGATTACTTCCTGGCGAATTCAAAGTACATCGTCGATTTCTACAATCCGGCAGGTGAGAAGGCCCTCGCGTCCGCAAAGACGACAGTCAGTCCCCGCCTTGGTGTTTCGTATCCGGTCACAGACCGCGGTATCATCCATTTTTCGTATGGGCATTTTTACCAGATGCCGAATCTTTCAAATCTCTACACAAATCCCGACTTCAAGTCGCCCTCGGGCGGTACTGCAACATATGGAAACGCCAATCTGAAACCGCAGAAAACGGTGACGTACGAGGTCGGTCTCCAGCAGCAGCTATCCGATAATCTCGCATTCAATGTGACCGGTTTCTACAAAGACGTACGTGATCTCTTCGCCGTCCAGACGATCCGCATCAGTGAAGCGAATGAATCCAATATGTACGTCAACAAGGACTACGGCAACATTAAAGGCATCACGTTCTCGCTCACCAAACGCAGGCTCGGCTCGGATCTGCTGTCGCTCAGTCTTGATTATACATACCAGGTGGCGGAAGGGAATGATGTGGCAAGCGCTTCCGCATTCTTCATTGACCGCTCCTCAGGCCGCGAGAGCGAACGGGTGGTTGTGTACCTTGGCTGGGATCAGACACATACGCTCAATACCACGATGGCTCTCGGCCAGCCGGGTGACTGGAATGCCAGTTTCATCATGAAGATGGGATCCGGCCTGCCGTACACGCCGCTGGTGGCAGGGAGCCAGGTGCTCTTGAAATCAAACACCGGCCGCAAGCCGATGCAGATTACGGTTGACCTGCTTGCACAAAAAGAATTTGCGCTTGAAGGTCTGAACCTGGCATTGTTTCTGAAAGTCTTCAATCTTTTTGATACGCTCAACGAAATCGGCGTGTATTCGAGCTCCGGAACAGCATCTCCGTCAAAATATGACGAAAGTGCAGGACAGGTGTATGATCAACATGTCGGCGTTACGCCGGGCGTGCATTCGTACGATGAATACCTGAAAAATCCCGGACTCTATTCATCACCGCGCGAGGTGCGCGTCGGCTGTTCATTGAGTTTCTGATCAACAACCAATCGAATCAGGGAATCTGCATATGAGGAATATTTCAGTACTTCTGCTTCTGACGATCCTGCTTGCCGCAACGCTCACCGCTCAGCAGTCTTGGAATGATCGTCAACAGGAAGCACAGCGGGTTGCCGCACAGATTCAACAGGCGGCGAAATCCGCTCCGTCCCAACCGTCCCGTTTTTCCGACAGAATGAAGGGAGAGGGGATGGCAAAAACCAATGGCTTCTTCGATAATGCTCGTTCATTTCTGATGAACGGAAATCAAATTGTCGGCAGCATCTTCGACTACGGGGGAATCGGACCCGGACTTGGCATCATTCGGCACGTGAACAATATGGTGTGGCATGGATTGGGAGACGTGTATCAATTCGGGCCGCTGGTCGTTGCCGAGGTGGTAGATACTGCAGGCGTTGTGCGGCGTATTTCTTCCGATGCCGTCTATGATGGCTATGCTAGGGATCTCAATCCGTTGAACGACCAGGTTGTGTACGGTTGGAAGTCGATAGAGAAAGGATATGTGGATCCATCGTCGAAAGTCATGGCTTCGAGCGGTGCGGCAGATGGCAATGGTGATGGCAAACCGGATTCCTGGCCGACGGAATGGTATAATCCGACGAAGGGTGCCTATGTCTGGCCTGGATATTTGCGGCAGGATGTTCCCAACGCCGATCTGGAAGCGCTCTGGGGAATGGATGACCGCTACAATTCGGAGTATCATTACATCCCCATCCCGAGCGATTCAACGAAACGCGGCTTGGGAGTGAAGATAGAAGGACGTGCACTACAATGGAGCAACTCGCTGGCGCAAAATTGCATTTTCTTTGTTTACACGGCGCAGAACTTCAGCGAGAAGGATTTGTCTAAAACCTATTTTGGCATGTATGGAGACGTCGATGTCGGCGGCGGATCTCCCATCGACGGCAATGAAAGTAAAGACGATTACGGTTTTTTCATATCGCCGCTTGATACCGTCAATCGTGATACAAAACTGCCGGTGCCGGTGTTTTCGCGAAGTATTGTTTATTTCTGGGATAATGACGGTGTCGGCAACTATGGTTTGGCGACACATTATGATGCATGTAAATTTCTGGAAAGTCCCGGCAATGCCAACAACGGCATCGATGACGACGGCGACGGTATGATCGACGAGAGTCAGACGAACGGGATCGATGACAACAAAAACTGGAGTTCGAAGACTGACGACGTCGGCCTTGATGGCGTTCCCAACACCAACGATGTTGGTGAGGGGGATGGAATTCCAACGCGCGGCATTCGGCTGGCAGATGGGACGCTTGATCCGCTCTATCCCGGAGAGCCGAATTTCGAGCTGACGGATCTGGGTGAGTCTGATCAAATCGGTTTGACGGCATTCAAGAGCTATGCCTGGACCACGTTGAATTTGTATGATGATCCCATTGTGTGGCAGAAGCTCGATTCCGGTTTTATCGATACGTCGGTACCCAATATGACGGATATTATTTTCCTCTACGGTTCCGGAAAGATTTCGCTGCAAAAGAAAAATACCGACGGTTCGATTAAGCGTTTTTCAATTGCGTTCTTGATGGGCTGGAATCTGACGGATCTTCTCATCACGGCACAGACGGTGCAGATTATCTACAATCAGAACTATCAGTTTATCCGTCCGCCGAATAAGCCGATTGTCACCGCCGTTCCCGGCGACCGCAAAGTGATGCTCTTCTGGGACAGCAATGCCGAAAGCAGCGTTGATCCGATTCTCGGCAAGGACTTTGAAGGATATGTGATCTATCGCAGTATCGATCCGCAGTTTCTCGATCTCAATACCATTACAGACGGCCGTGGCACTCCGCTGTTGTTTACTCCGCTCAAAAACGCTGCCGGCAGGGAAGCCAAATGGGATGTGGCGATGCGTGCAGAACCGGTGCTGACTGACACAATGTCGGGGGCGTTACGCGGGGGGCCCGGAACGTATTACATTGATGTCAACTCCAATACAAAATATGACACGCTCACGACGGACTATTGGCAGGGGTACGCGCCAATGCCGTATGACCAGCGGGGCGTTGCGTACTATCTCGGTGACAATACCGGGCTCGTACATTCGTACGTGGATTCAAATAACGTCATTAACGGCCAACAGTATTACTATGCGGTGGTCTCGTACGATCATGGATGGGTAAGAGACTATCCGCCGACTGAATGCACAAAGCGCATCAGCAACGATCCGATAACATCGACACTTGTGTATGATGTCAATACAGTGGCTGTCATCCCCGGCCCGCGCACGAGCGGTTATGTCGCGCCCAAATTATCCGGTACGACGGGAATGCAGCATGTGCGCGGTACGGCAACGGGGCCGATTGATGTGGCCATGCTGAACGATCTTGCCGTGAAGGATAAGTTGGACTATGTCATGGAGTTTTCCGATTCCATGAAGACCGCCAACGGCACCCTCCCGATATTGAACTATTCGATTTCCCGCACGACACCGCTGCTTGCATCGGTGACGCTTGCTGATACAAATTTTGTGAAGATCGGCAATACCAATATCATTCGCGATTCACTGTTTCGCGTCACCAACTCAGCCGGGACTATCTTTGTCGAGGGCCGCGACTACGTTATCGATATCGATCGTGGCGTAATCCGCAAAACGAACGCATCGACAATGTCGGGCAAAGGTCCCTTCACGGTACAGTATCGATACTACGGACTGCTGTCGAGTTCTCTGGTGAAAAATGAAGAAGCCAACCCGATCTTCGACGGTATCCGGATCTCCGTACTCAATCATCCTCTCGCACTGGATACAACCAAGAGTGCCTGGTTTGTCGACAAGAAATACCTCAAATATGCAATTAAGGACACTGCTTCGTTCGGTGTGTTTAAACTGGCACCGCTGAATATTGAACTGCAGTTTACCAGTTCAGACACGTTGACGGATGGTACGTATGCGAGACCGGGAGATACGCTGCTGACAACGGCGGGAAGCAAAAAGATCGTTTGTCCTTTCCGGATTCTCAACGTGACGGCTGATACGGTACGCGCCAAGATTAAGATTGATGCACGCATCAACGAAAACGTCAACGCGACGAAAGGGAATAACCGCTGGGATCCGGGTGAATATTTGGCGTTTCTGACGCCGGCGCCCTATCGTACGGCGACCAACAATACGATGATCGGCCTCACATTCAGCTACGCGGACACCACGGTGAAAAAGTTCGGCGGTGAAGTTTTTGAGGTGGTGACCCAGCAGCCGTTCAGCTCCGCCGATCGTTTTACATTCACAACAGAGGCTGCGAAATTCAGTCCGCAGCTGGCGGCATCATCTCTCGATAAGATTAAAGTGGTCCCGAATCCTTATCTCGGCTTGAATGAGATTGAACCGAACGACAGGCTTGAGGGAGCCACGCGCGGCAGCCGGAGAATCTATTTCGAACATTTGCCCACGACCGCCATCATTCGCATCTACACGCTGTCCGGCGAATTGGTCCAGACGATTCACCACGAGTCGTCGTTGCTCGATGGCCGGGAATTCTGGAATCTACTGAATCGCGACAACTTGAGCGTCGCGTATGGCGTCTATATCGCTCATATCGAAGCCCCGGGTGTCGGGGAGCGGATTCTGAAGTTTGCACTTATCAAATAGCGGAGCAGGTATGATTCGCATACGAACTATGCTGTTATTGACGATGATCTTTGTGTCCTCTGCACTAGCGGGTGATCCGGCCATGACTAAGACCGGAACAACCGCGGCTTCTTTTCTGAAAATTGCGTCGAGTGCACGGGCTCTCGGAATGGGCGGCGCGTTTGTCGGAGTCTCCGACGATGTCTCGGCCATTTTCTGGAATCCCGCCGGACTTGCGCGTATGAAAAGCGGAGAGGCTATTTTCAATCACGTGAACTGGCTGTCAGATGTGAAGTACGATGTCGCTGCGGCTGCATTAGTGCTTCCGGACGTCGGTACGCTGGCTGTCTCAGTCGGAATTCTCTCCATGGGCAACATGGAAATTACAACGACGAGCCAGCCGGAAGGAACCGGCTCGACGTTCAGCGCCGGAGGGACTGTGGTGGGTTTGTCATTCGCGCGCAGCCTGACGGATATGTTCGCCATCGGCTTCACGGGAAAATACATCCGGGAATATATCTATAATGAAAGCGCCAGTTCCTTTGCGCTCGATCTGGGAACATGGTATCGGGCGCCGATTCTTAACGGCGTGTGCATCGGTGCAAGTATCTCGAATTTCGGTCCGAAAATGCGCCTGGAAGGCCGGGATATCATGTACCTGCACAAGGTGAATGATCTTCCCAACATCACGAACGTAGTGAACAGCACTCTGGAAATGGATTACTTTGATCTTCCGCTCTCGTTCCGCGTCGGTATCGCAACCGATGCCATTCGTGATGATAATTCCCGACTCACCCTGGCGGTGGATGCTGTCCATCCGAATGACAACTTGGAATTTGTCAACAGCGGTTTGGAATATTGCTGGCAGAACACACTCTCTGCGCGCGTTGGATGGAAGTCGGCGTTCGAACAGGATGGTGAACAGGGATTGACTGCCGGTGTCGGTATGGCATATGATCTAACGCCGACGCTCGGTTTTCTTTTCGACTATGCCTATCAGGATTTCGGCCGGCTGAAAGAGGTGCATTATTTTTCAGTCGGAGTAAAATTCTGACAAAGCAATTGCCGGAAATGAAAGACGCGGATCGTTGATCCGCGTCTTTCATTTCCTTCAGAGTATTGCAGTAATCACCACAACCGCTTCGGTGACCCTGCTGCGAGCACGCTCATGTCAAACCGATTCTCTGTGTTCTCTTCTTTTTTTTACCCCGAGCGAGCGAAGCGAGTCGAGGGACTCGATGTTCTCTGTGGCAAATCTTCCCGCACGAATAGCGTGAATAGTCTCTTCTGCTTCTTTGAGGATCCCGACTATCACCATGAGCGATTCTTCTGTGGAATCTGTGTAATCAGAATAATCAGCGATGAGTCGTCCGCTGCATCGCCCGTCCCTTCCAATCGAATTTTCCGAAATAGCCGCCGAAGACAGCGAACAGTATCGTGGGGATGTGAATGACTTCAGCCGGCAAAAAATAGCAGAGCACGGATGTGATACGCGTCGCCCGCGTGAATCGCAGCACCGCCGCAAAGTCAATGATGATTTTTGCCGCAAACATTATTGCGGGTGCTGCAAAATCGGCGGGTGAAATGAGGGAGAAGGGAAGTGTCACGAACAGGAGGATGAAGAGAAGAAATGAACACACCATGAAAATGAGGGCGCTGATATTGTAGTGCGCCGTCTGTCCGGCCCAGCGCATTCGCTGTAAAAGGAAGTCCCTCCATGTCCGGACCGGGATTGTTGTGACATGTGCCGCCGGATCCAGCACGAAGCGTACGCGCCAGTGCGTTTCCGATTCGATGCGTTGGGCGAGCAGTGAATCGTCGCCGGAGTTGATCTGTGCGAGCGGACCATATCCGCCGATTTCTCCAAACGCATCACGCCGGAAAGAGAAATTGCTTCCGTTGCAGTTGCTGGTGATACCATTCCCGATCGCTCCTGCTGCACAGGCCGTGTGGGAGAGAAAATCGAGAAACTGGATGCCAAACAGCATATCCGGAACATGATGCTTGTTGACGTACAACGTTGTTCCCGTGACCACGCCGGTCGCTTCTTCATAGTAGCGCATCATCGTAGAAATCCACGTCGGCGGTGCAGTGCAATCGGCGTCGGTGGTAAAGATCACATCTCCCGTTGTGTGTGTGATGCCGAGAGTGACCGCATTGATTTTCGGCGAGACTGATTCGGGACGATTCTCCACGCGAAGTAATCGCACGCGCGGATAGCGTTCGCCGATCGATGTGACGATGGCTGCTGTGCCATCCGTCGATTGATCATCAATGACGATAATCTCGATCAAGCGTGCGGGATAGTCCTGCGCAAGGAGCGATTCTAAACAAACCAGGATGTGTTCCTGCTCATTGCGCGCCGGGACGATTACGGTGACGCTGCGTTGAGAGTTTGAATTTCCCGGCCTGATCCTGCCAATCCCGATAATGAAGAGTACGATCTGCCGGAGATAGACAATCCCAAAGAGGATGATGAGGCCTGAGAGAATGGCTTGCAGCATGATCATGATCGTGACCGCGGGAATTTCAGAGTGAGAATATAAAGCGCGCCGGCGATACTGGGCAGCAAGACATTGATGGTGAAAATGCATAAGGACGCATTCAGCGCTGCCGCCGCCGGGATGCCTGCGTTAGAATAGAAAAATACGGCCGTCGTTTCACGGACACCGAGATCCGCCAC
>JAPLFO010000120.1:13023-20729 GCA_026390635.1 Ignavibacteriales bacterium | reverse complement strand
GGTAGAAAAAGTGATTTGACGAAGAGAATGCTCGGGACGCATGCCACAGATGCTGTGATATCCGCTGGAGAGAAAGCAGTGATAAAGAGATGATATTGGAGAATCACCACTCCCATGAATGCGGTTGACAGTACGAACAGTCGCCATGCTTGCGCCGCGTGGAAAGTGCTCTCAAATATTTCGATGACGGAATAGAAACGGTGTTCGCGAATGCGACGGGGCAATAGACCGAGCAGCAGTTTCGCAGCACCGGGATAGAGAAGGAGCAGCAGGAAAAGCAGCGCAACGACCACGGCGAAGATCGTGTAGTATCCATTCCAGTACGCCGGGCGGTAGGTGGAAAAAAAGAAAGCGATGCTGAGACAACCGGTCACGATGGTCACGCCCAGAAGGGAGAGGCGATCGATGATGCTGAGCCCGATGATATGCGCTCCACGAACCGAGCGGAGTGTTGCCAAGCGCCCGCCGAACTCTCCCACCTGAGCAGGGGTGAAAAATCCCGCCGAGAAGCCGATCAATAACGACGAGAGGATGTCTTTGTCGATGACGTCGTGCGTGCTGAGGCGCAGAAGATAGCGCCATCGATAGTATTGCAGTCCGACATTCGCAATCACGAGCAATGAGCCTGCCGCCAGCGGGAAGAATGACGCCTGACGTAATGATTGCAGCACCGCGCTGAAATCAATGTACCAGATCAGGCCCGTGAGAAGCGCAACACTCACAAGAAATTTTGAGATAAATATCATGGTCGAGCGGATTCTCATTAGTCTTCTTCAGTTAGTCAATGCAAAAAATTTCTCTCTTTCGCACGCCTCCACGGTTCTAGATCCCAGTCTCTATATTCTCGGTGGTCTCTGTGGCTAAGATATTTCTTTTTGTCCTGCCATATACCATGTCGGAATCAAGAAGAAACTCGACATGCTCCATCTGTTGCTTGTCCACCGGACGATAGGACCATCCAGCCGGAGATGCGCCAGCAATCGTACGGTGCGGCGTTCTGCTGCGGTCCATGTGACCGTGCGCGGATCGCGAAACATTTCCTGCGCTGCCTCTTTGTTCAGGAAAACGGTCCGAAGGTTGGCACGCTTCATCATGCGCCTCATTCCAGTGAGCGAAATTAGCGCGGCAAAGTCGGGCCGCCATTTTTCACGCCGCAGGAGCTTTGTGATGATGAATGAAACAATACTCCTGTTGAAAATGCCAATCAGCGGAAGGCCCCAATGGGGATCTGCCGCCAGATTGAAAAACGAAAACCGGTTGGGGATAGTGAGAAACGTCCAGCCGCCTGGGTCGAGCACGCGCGAGGCTTCTTTCAACACCTGCTGGGGAAGCTGTGTGTGTTCGAGCACACCTTGAAGGACTACGATGTCAAAGGAGTTGTCCGCAAAAGGAAGCTCTTCTCCCATGACAATCATCGTTTGAATACGCGCCGCAGCTTCGGTGTCTTCGCCGCAGAGTGACTGCACACTGTTGATCCGTCTGGGATCCGCATCTGTTGCGGTGACGCTGCACCCTCGGCGCGCAAAAGCGAGCGCAGTTCCGCCGTAGCCGCAGCCGATTTCGAGAACACGTGCCTGATGGACGTCGGTCAGCGGAGTAAGAAGCCGGACGACCAGCTCTCCGCGAATAACTGCAGTCTGTTCGGATTCCGTCCACCGTTTCCAATTCGGATGGTTCTCTTCGGGCTTGTAGATTTCGCTTGAATGTTCAAACGTCTGCAGCAGTGTCATCGCTTTGGCGAGCCCTTCCAGGTAAAATTGCCGAAAACTCCAAGGGGCCCGATCAGCAGATTATAGCAGACATAGAAAAATTCCGAAAGGAGAAATTGCCCAAAGGAAAATGTTTCGCCGAACAACTTTCTTCCGCTGTCCACAATCCAGGAGTCAATTGCCAGTTTCATGAGAAGCAACGCTGCAGCAACATCCGGAATGAAAATGAAGGCCGGCAGGAGGAGGAAGTTGAATCCATGCAGACAACCAAAAATCAATTTCATGCGGAGCGGATAATATTTTCCAGTTGAGAAATGCCGCGTCCGCTGGTTGATGAATTGTCCGAACGAGGCGGGAGCTTCGGTGATAACGGCGACGTGTGGTAAGGAAAGGTATCTCATTTCCCATCGCTTCTCTCTCTCAACGCGTTGCAAAAAGAGATCGTCGTCCCCGCTGATGGATTTTTTGATACTCTCGAATCCTCCGACGGCGTCATACACTTCCCGCCTGTACGCAAAGCTTCTGCCTGTGCACATATATCCCTTTTGCCATCCAATCGCGGCGGCAGCTCCGATGCTGTTCTTCAGTTCCTCATATCGGAGAAATGCAGGCCAGACTCCGCTTCGAGGCAGCTCGAACGGTGAATAACCTGCCACGACGCCGACTTCTTGGGAGAATGCTGATGCAATTGTGCTCAGCCATTCCGGTGGGACAATGCAATCTGCATCCGTAAAGGCCAGAATCTCGTACCGGCTTGTTTTAATTCCTTTGCGCAAAGCGTTCTTCTTCGGCGGCATCTCCGGATCGATTTCTGTGATTGTGATCAGTCTCAGATTCCTATTTGCTTCCAGAAGGGAACTGACGACGTGACCGGTCATGTCGTCTGAGCGGTCATTGACCACAATGATTTCAAATCTATCTTTTGGATACTCCTGATCGAGGAGCGATTGGAGGCAGCGTGCGATATTCTTCTCTTCATTTCTGGCAGCAATGACAATCGATATCGAGGGATGTGCAATTTGAGGGACAAACGCGATGTGATTCAAGCCCCTTTTTGCAAGAAGATGAATTGTGGCGTATGCCGCAAAAAGAATGAGAAGTGCGCTTAGGAAGAGAACTTGCAGTTCCATAATTAAACAAAATACTGGAACTGCGCAATGCAAACAAATGAACTGGAACAAAATCTTCTTCCGGAGTGTTCAAATTTTACCGATTCTAAGAATCATACTTGGCGGATGTGGACATCGCGCAAGGCCAAGGTGTCGCCGGAAGCCATAGATCGCCGGCGTTGCGAATAGAATGCCCATTGAGTATATTCGAGCATTCTGCATCTGAGCTGCTTGATACTATTATAGAGAGAGGTTCCTTCCATGGAAAATGCGAAATATGACGTCGTGATGATTGGTGGTGGGCCTGGTGGCTATGTTGCCGCAATTAGGGCTGCTCAGTTGGGTCTCAAGACGCTGGTGGTGGAGAAAGATAAACTGGGGGGTGTCTGCTTGAACTGGGGCTGTATTCCCACGAAGGCGCTGTTGAAAAACGCTGAAGTGTACAATCTTCTGAAACATGCGGATGAATTCGGCTTTTCGTTTGATAACCTCAAGGCTGATTTTTCAAAAGCGGTGAAGCGCAGCCGGGACATAGCCCTGCGATCTTCAAAAGGTATCGAATTTCTCTTCAAAAAGAACAAAGTGGATTATCTCCCGGGCACTGCGACGGTGACCGCTCCGGGATCAATCCAGGTGGAGCAGCCCGGAAAGAAAAGCATAATTTCCGCGAAACATATTATCCTCGCGACCGGCGCACGCCCGCGGGCAATTCCCGGTATCAAGATTGACGGCAAAAATGTGATCACAAGCTCCGAAGCGATGGTGCTGCCGGAACCACCGAAAAGTATGATCATCATCGGGGCGGGAGCGATCGGTGTCGAATTTGCATATTTCTACAATGCCTATGGCACGAAGGTCACGGTTGTCGAGATGCTGCCGAGCATTTTACCAATTGAAGATCGCGAAGTGACTAAAACTCTTGGCCGTGTATTTGCGAAGGCCGGGATTACCGTGATGACTGAAACCAAAGTGGACAGCGTTGTCTCTGGCAAAAGCGTGAAGGTGACTGTCTCGGGCAAAGAAGGGACGAAAGAACTCGAAGCCGATGTGGCGCTCGTGGCAATTGGCGTTCAGGGGAATATCGAAGGACTTGGCCTTGAGACGCTGGGCGTGAAAACGGAAAAATCATTCATTACGGTGGATGCCAACTATCGCACAAACGTGGAAGGCCTCTATGCGATTGGCGATGTGAATGGTCCACCCTGGCTTGCACATGTCGCCTCTGCCGAAGGCGTCGCATGTGTTGACGCAATCGCCGGAAAAAAACCGCACCCCATCAATTACGACAATATTCCCGGCTGTACATACTGTCAGCCGCAGGTCGCCAGCATTGGGCTGACGGAAGAGAAAGCACGGGAGAAAGGCCACGAACTTAAAATCGGTCGATTCCCATTTCGGTCTCATGGAAAAGCGCTGGCGATGAATGAAACGGAAGGATTTGTGAAGCTCATTTTTGACGCTAAGTATGGCGAGCTTCTTGGAGCACACATCATCGGCGCCGAAGCGACGGAGATGATTGGAGAACTTGCGGTCGCACGAACGCTCGAAACAACATACGAACAGATTGTCCATACGATCCATGCTCATCCAACGCTGACGGAAGGAATTGCGGAAGCGGCACTCGATGCGTACGGTGAAGCAATCAACATTTAGGATCGATGAATAAATAAACCTTTGATAGGAGTTTCATCCTGATTCCAATGAATCACGTCGCCGTTGTAGATCTTGGAAGAACGAAGTACGCAGATGCGTGGGCCTTGCAGCAGCGCGTCTTCGAAGCGCGACGTTCAGGCGCCGTACCTGATGTGCTGCTCCTGACAGAGCATGAGCACGTCTATACGCTCGGCAAAGGCGGAGACGTGAATCATATCCTCGCCGGAGAAATGGAACTCCGGGAGCGCGGCATTGACCTTTTTTCGATCGATCGCGGCGGCGATGTGACGTACCATGGGCCCGGACAACTCGTCGGATATCCGATACTGAATCTCAATAATTATTACCTCGATATTCATCGTTATTTGAGGGACATCGAGGAAGTTCTGATACGCACGCTGGGATCGTTTGGTGTTGCCGGCGGCCGGTCGGAGGGAATGACCGGTGTCTGGATCAAGAGTGAAAAGATAGCAGCAATCGGTGTTCGTGTGAGCCGCTGGACGACTATGCATGGCTTTGCACTGAATGTTGCAACGGACCTTTCTTTTTTTGACAGGATTATTCCTTGCGGCATCTTTCACAAAGGAGTGACGTCTCTCGATCGTGTCCTCCTGCGCCCGGTGTCAGTCAACGAGGTAATCCCCGGCGTTATCAAAGATTTTTCTTCTGTCTTTGGCGTGACAATGGAACACTGGTCTCTGGAGAAGTTGGAAGCCAATCTCGCACTTCCTGCCATGGTCGCTCATGAAGAGTAATGCTTTGATTCCTCTGCCCCCCGACGCTGTACTGATTCGCGCATTTATGGTGATGCAGCGGGCGCGGATGTTGGATGAAAAGTCCATGATCATGCTGAAGCAGGGAAAAATTCATTTCCATATCAGCGGTCCGGGTCATGAAGCCATTCAAATTGCCGCTGCGATGGCAATGCGGCCGGGTCACGATTGGGCATATCCATATTATCGGGATCTCGCCTTCGCGCTCCAGTTAGGTGTGACACCGTACGAAGGCCGTCGCATTTCGGACACAAGGCTTTGCGAATTCCTGCCCAATCGAGTCCGACAGGGACCCAATTTCTGCAGGCGGTGGGTACAGCGCTTGGAGCGGTGAAAGACGGAAGCGATGAAATCGTTTATGCTTCGTCGGGTGAAGGAGCCACGAGCGAAGGAGAATTCTGGGAGGCGGTGAATTGGGCATGCAGAGAGAAAGTTCCTGTTCTTTTTCTTATCCAGAATAACCAGTACGCCATTTCAGTTCCGTTTAGAAATCAGGTGGCGGGAACATCCATCTATGAGATGACAGCGGGACATCCGGGTCTCTTCCGGCAGCATATCGACGGAACAGATTTTCCCATCTCCTATCAGGCGGCAATGAAAGCAGTTGAGTACTCTCGCGCAGGCCAAGGACCCAGCCTCATCGAAGCCGATGTCGTTCGTCTCTTTCCGCACTCTTCATCGGACGATCCGAAGAAGTACAGAAAGCCCGGAGAAATCGAGGAAGACCGCGCGCGTGATCCTCTTCCCAAATTGGAATCGCTTCTGATCGAAAAAAATATTGTGACGCTGGAGGTGATTGCCGGCTGGAAAGCTGAGATCAAGAAGGAAATAGAAGAAGCGGCATCCCGTGCCGAAGAGCAGCCCAGTCCTGTTGCCGAAACCGCCGGGCGCAATGTAGTGTCGCCGAATATTGTTGTCTCCCCGCGCGGTTTTTCGGAGCGGCGGTATGAGGGCAAGTCCATCGTCATGGTGGACGCCATCAACCACGCGCTGCACGAAGAGATGACGGCAAATCCCAAAATGCTCATCTACGGCGAAGATATTGCTGATGGGAAAGGCGGTGTCTTCACGGCAACGAAAGGTTTAACGTCGGCGTTCGGAGACGATCGCGTTTTCAATTCACCCCTGGCTGAAGCGAGCATTGTTGGAACGGCGATCGGCTTTTCCATCCGTGGATTCAGACCCGTTGTCGAGATTCAATTCGGCGACTACATTTGGCCTGCAATGATGCAGATCAGAGGTGAGCTTGTTCATTTGCGTTACCGGTCGGATGGAAATTTTTCCTGTCCGATTGTCATACGCGTTGCAGTCGGCGGCTACATCCGCGGCGGGCTCTATCATAGCCAGTGCATCGAATCCACTTTTGCCCATGTGCCTGGTCTCTGGATCGCGTTTCCCTCGAATGCGGCCGACGCAAAAGGACTTCTCAAAACAGCGTGCCGCGAAGAAAATCCGGTCATCTTCTGCGAGCACAAGGGTCTGTATCGTCAGGGATTTGCATCTGCACCCGAGCCGTCCGCAGATTTTCTTCTGCCGTTTGGTGTGGCTGCAGTCAAAAGAGCAGGATCCGATATCACCATCATCACCTGGGGGATGATGGTGCAGCGTTCACTGGAAGCCGCAAAAAAAATGAGCGACCGTGGCGTCAGCGTGGAAGTGATTGATCTGCGCACGATCATTCCATGGCGGTTTTGGCGGCGAGATAGTCTCTGTGATTGCAGATGAGTGCTTCCGATGGTTGGATGCACCGGTAAAACGGGTGGCAGCAAAAGACGCGCCAGTGCCGTTTGCGCCTGCGCTGGAAAATGCCGTGCTTCCGCAGGAATCTGATATTACGAATGTTCTAGAAGAACTCGCGGCGTTTTGATGAATCAACAACAGAATGAAATGGCCTATGTCCACAATTGATGTTGTGATGCCGAAAATGGGTGAGAGCATCATGGAAGGGACGATCACCAAATGGTTCAAAAAAGTTGGTGATTCTATCGGCAGGGATGAAACCCTTCTTGAGATTTCGACGGACAAAGTCGATTCCGAAATTCCATCGCCGGGTTCCGGTATCGTCAGCGAAATACTCTTTGCCGAACAGCAGACCATTCCGGTTCACACGATTATTGCACGCATTGTCTCCAGAGAGCTGGCGCCACAGAGCCGAGAACAAACCGCCGCTGTTGAAGAAACCCTCGTGCCGCAAGTTTCACCCGCGGCGCAATCTTCGATCGCTTCAGCCCGTTCTTCTGAGCAGAGCTCGGACAGGTTCTACTCTCCGCTGGTGATGAAAATCGCGCAAGAGGAAGGCATTTCGTTGTCTGAGCTGGAGTTGATTTCCGGGACAGGCGCCGGTGGACGGGTGTCAAAAAACGATATGCTCGCGTTCGCTGCTGCGAGAAAACAGGGATCGTCGATCCCCGTTGCGGGAATGGGATTGAAAGACGACGTCATTACGATGGATACCATGCGCC
>JAPLFO010000120.1:6934-13002 GCA_026390635.1 Ignavibacteriales bacterium | reverse complement strand
GGAAGCGGATGTGACGAATCTTGTGGCTGTGCGAGAGCGCCAGAAGAGAGAATTTGAATCGCGCGAGGGTTTTTCTCTTACGGTCACACCGTTCTTTGTTGATGCAGTTGCACGGGCGTTGAAGGAATTTCCGTTGCTGAATTCATCGGTTGAGGGGGACAACATCATACTCCATCGAGACATCAATCTGGGGGTCGCGGTGGCTCTGGAGAGTGGATTGATTGTTCCCGTTGTGCGGAATGCCGACAGGAAAAACGTCTTCGGTCTGGCAAAAGAGATTCATGAACTGTCCGTGCGTGCGCGTACGAAGAAACTCTCTCCCGAGGATGTGCAGGGGGGAACCTTCACGATCACGAATCCCGGCATTTTCGGCAATCTCTATGGAACGCCGATTATCAATCAGCCGCAGGTCGCGATTCTCGGCATTGGCGCGATCAAGAAACGTCCCGTAGTGATCAATGATGCAATAGCAATACGTTCCATGGTGTACATCTCAATGTCGTACGACCATCGAATCATTGATGGAATGCTCGGCAGCAAATTCCTGCAGCGAGTGGCTTTGTTGCTTGAAAACATTCAGGGCTGATATATTATTTTCTCTGTGTGCTCTGTGCTCTCTGTGGCAAAATCAGTTTGGTCTACTATCGGAAGAATGAAGAATCAGTTATCCCTATGACAATAGAAAACACATCGGCAATAGTCGCTGAGAATCCTCGAAAACGAAAGCCGGATTGGCTGAAGGCAAAAGTGCCCGGAGGCATCGAGTATTCAAAGCTCCGCGGTTTGATCGACAACCGGAAACTCCACACGGTCTGCGAAGAGGCTCGTTGTCCCAACATGGGAGAATGCTGGAACTCTGGTACGGCAACGTTTATGATTCTTGGTGATACCTGTACGCGAAGCTGCGGATTCTGCGCCGTCAAAACCGGCAGACCCGGATATGTGGACAATGACGAACCGCGCCGTGTCGGCGAAGCAGTCGGACTGATGAACCTCCGTCATGCCGTCATCACGTCCGTGAATCGGGACGAATTATACGACGGCGGTGCAAGAATATTTGCAGAAACCATCCACCAGATTCGGGGGCGTGTTCCAAATTGCAGAATTGAAGTACTCATTCCCGATTTTCAGGGAAGTGAAGAGGCACTGTCTATTGTTTTAGATGCTCAACCGGACATACTCAATCACAACACGGAAACCGTGCCGCGTCTTTATCCTGCAGTGCGGCCACAGGCGCAATATGCGCGCTCGCTGGAGGTGTTGGATCGTGCAAAACGTCGCGGATTCGTCACCAAGTCCGGTCTGATGCTGGGTCTGGGTGAACGTCTGGAAGAAGTGATTGATACAATGAGCGACCTGCGCGCTGTCGAGTGCGAGGTCCTTACTCTCGGCCAGTATCTCCAGCCGTCGAAGGAGCATCTGCCGGTGAATCGGTATGTGCACCCGGATGAATTTGCACTGCTGAAGAAAAAGGGAATGGAGATGGGGTTCCGTTATGTAGAATCGGGACCGCTCGTTCGCAGTTCGTACCATGCAGCAGAACAATTGTAATCATGAGGGGAGGCGTTCTCTGTGGAAATTCTTTCTCCCTCGTCATCGAGAGACTTTGAGTTCTTAAGAATAAAAAGGAAGGACAGGCAACAATGGCTGAAACTAGAACGGTCGTCAAGCAAGCAAAGAAACCCCGATGGGCGAATCTGGATCTGTCGAATGCAAAACTGATTGACATGTACCGGCAGATGCTGCTCATTCGGAGATTCGAAGAGCGTGCCGCACAGGAGTACGGTAAAAGCAAGATCGGCGGATTTTGTCATCTCTATATCGGACAGGAAGCCGTTGGCGTCGGTGCAATCGCGGCGTTGCGGAAAGATGACTACATTTTTTCGTCGTATCGCGATCATGGTCATGCTCTCGCGGCGGGAATGGATCCAAATGGAATCATGGCGGAACTGTTCGGCAAGTTCACAGGATGCTCCAAGGGTATGGGAGGCTCGATGCATATGTTTGACGCATCGAAGAACTTCATGGGTGGGTACGGCATTGTTGGCGGTCACGTGCCGCTGGCCTCCGGAACCGCGTTCGCATCCAAATACACCGGAAAAGATTCTGTGACGATTTGCTTCTTTGGTGAAGCAGCTGCCAATCAGGGCGTGTTTCATGAGACGTTGAATCTTGCCGCACTCTGGAAACTTCCCGTAATTTTTATCTGCGAGAATAACCGCTACGGGATGGGAACTGCCGTCGAACGCGCGTCGGCGGTATGGGACATTTATCAGAAAGCGTCTGCGTACGATATGGACCGTTTGGCGGTAGACGGTATGGACGTCCTGGAGATGTATCGTGTCATCAAACGGGCTGCCGATCGTGCGCGGAAGAATTCCTCTCCCACGATGATCGAGGCACGGACCTACCGGTTCCGTGGTCATTCAATGTCCGATCCGATACACGGACACTACCGGACGAAAGAGGAGGTCGAAGAACAGAAGAAGAGTGATCCCATTCCCGGTTTTGCAGCAGAGCTGCTCGCGGCCGGTGTGCTCACACAGGCGATGATTGATCAGATGGAATTGGAAATAAAGAACATCGTCAACGAAGCTGTTGATTTTGCGGATCACAGTCCGGAACCTCCGGCTGAATTCCTCTTTGAGAATGTGTATGTCTAGCCGGATCTCTACTCGTTTTGTACCAATAGTGAGAGCGAGAAAAATATTCTCGGCGTTCTCATCTTTTGCTCTCTGTTCTCTGTGGCATACTTTTTCGAGTCGTATGCTGCAAGACCAATAATCGAATCTTGAAGGGACAATTATGGCTATTATTCAATTTCGTGAAGCACTCAACCAGGCGATGTGCGAGGAAATGGATCGGGATCCCAACGTATTTCTCATGGGAGAAGAAGTTGCCCAGTATCAAGGTGCCTACAAGGTCAGCCAGGGAATGCTGCAGCGCTTCGGTGAAAAAAGAGTGATCGATACGCCGATCACGGAGGCGGGTTTCGCCGGGCTCGGCATTGGTGCAGCGATGGTCGGACTGCGTCCGATTATCGAAATGATGACATGGAATTTCGGCATTCTCGCCTTCGACCAGATTTTTAACAATGCGGCGAAGATTCGCTATATGTCCGGCGGACAATTCAAAGTCCCAATGGTTGTGCGCGGACCGTCCGGTGCGGCTCATGCCCTGGGCGCCCAGCATTCGCAATCGATCGAATCCATGGTGGCACATGTTCCCGGGTTGATTGTCATCGCGCCATCCACGCCGGCGGACGGAAAGGGTTTGCTGAAATCCGCCATCCGTGACGACAACACCGTCATCTTTATGGAAAGCGAGATGATGTACGGTCAGAAAGGGGAGGTGCCGGAAGAGGAGTACGTGATTCCCATCGGTGTCGGAGACATTAAAAGAATCGGCAAGGACGTCACCATTGTTGCCTGGTCAAAAATGCTTCACGTTGTCCTTACGGCGGCGGATGAGTTGATGAAGGAAGGGATCGAAGCAGAAGTGATCGATCCGAGAACAATTCGACCGCTGGATGAGGGACTCATTCTCAGTTCGGTGAAGAAGACGAATCACTGCGTTGTGGTGGAAGAGGCCTGGCCATTTGCGAGTGTCGGCAAAGAAGTCGCACACCGCGTTTATTCAAAGGCTTTTGATTATCTGGACGCCCCGATCGAACATGTGAACGGTGAAGACGTGCCGATGCCGTACGCAACAAATCTCGAGAAGCTCATGCTGCCGAATGTTTCGAAAGTTGTCGCTGCCGTGAAGAAGAGCCTGAATCGTCTCTAGCCCGTGCGCAAGACGGGCACCCGTAAGACACACGAGCAGAATTTCTATTGTATGTACGTTCATGAAGGATGAAAATAATGGCGATACTCATAGCGATGCCGAAACTCAGTGACACGATGGATGAAGGGATCATCCTGAAATGGTTGAAGAAGGAAGGTCAGACGATCAAGCAGGGAGAAATTCTTGCAGAAGTGCAGACCGACAAAGCCGATATGGAACTGGAAGCGTATGACGGCGGAGTCGTGAGAAAATTGTTCGTGCCTGAGGGCGCCGGAGTTCCAGTCGGCCGGCCCATCGCCATCATCGGAGGCGTCGATGAAGATATCTCAGCGCTGGTGGCGGAGGCCGGAGCTGCATCACTGAAAAAATCGGGTTCCCATGTGGGAACGTCGCCGGGTGCAACTCCGACGGCAGTCCTGCAGACTTCTGCAAATGCAGAACCCGACAGTCGAGTCAAAGCATCTCCTCTCGCCAAAAAACTCGCAGAGGAACTTCGCGTCGATCTCACGTCTGTCATCGGTACCGGACCGAACGGCCGGATTGTGAAGCAGGATGTGGAAGCACAAGTGTCGCGGCCGTCGTCCATTCCGGCCCATCGTGTGGAAGTCCGGCGGGAAGATGTTGCGGTGCCGCTCAGTCTGATGCGCAAGACAATTGCAAAGCGATTGACCGAGAGTAAAGTTTCTGCGCCGCATTTCTATCTCAACTTCGACGTTGACATGAAACGTGCGATCGAATTTCGATCGGCGGTCAATGCCGCGTCTGATCAGAAAATCAGCTTCAACGATATCATTGTGAAGGCGGTTGCGATGGCGCTGCGGCATCATCCGTCAGTGAATGCATCCTTTGGCGGAGACAAAATCATTCAACACGGCGCGGTGCACGTTGGAATTGCCGTTGCCATCGATGAAGGTCTTATAACTCCCGTCCTGCGCAATGCCGACCAGAAAGGAATTGCTGCGATATCCGCTGAGTCAAAAGAACTGGCTGCACGCGCGAGAGAGAAGAAATTGAAGCCGGAGGAATTCAGCGGAGGAACATTTACCGTGAGCAACCTCGGGATGTTCGGAGTGGATTCTTTTACCGCGATCATCAATCCTCCGGAAGGCGCGATTCTGGCCGTCGGAGCGATCATCGAGAAACCGGTGGTCGAAAATGGCCACATCGTCGTCGGTTCACGACTGATGATGACGCTTTCATGTGATCATCGCGTTATCGACGGGGCAACCGGCGCTCAATTCATGCAAGAATTGAAGAAAATTCTCGAAAACCCGGCTTTGCTGGCTCTTTGATCAAAACGTGCTTTTTCAGCAAAAAAGGTTTGCTTTTTTTCGTGAATTGGCGTATATTTAACAGCTAATTTGAGTTTATTTTTTTTGAACCCCGGAGGTTATTGTGGCATTTGGTGATAAGAGCACATACTTCTTCAAGCAGAGCGAACTTGAGCAGAAGTGGTATGTCGTCGATGCGCAGGGTCAGACGCTTGGACGCCTTGCGGCACAAGTTGCGCACGTGTTGCGCGGCAAGCATAAACCTTTCTTCACGCCAAACGTTGATGCCGGCGATTTTGTCGTCGTGATCAACGCTGAGAAGGTTGTATTGACCGGCAAGCGCCCGGAACAGAAGGAATACTATCACAATACACAGTATCCCGGTGGTCCCGTATTCGAACGCTTCAAAGACGTCATAAAGAATCACCCGGAGCGCGTGATCGAACATGCGGTCAAGGGAATGATTCCGCATAACCGTCTTGGACGGACGATCCTGAAGAAATTGAAAGTGTATGCTGGTGGGGAACATCCTCATCAGGCGCAACGTCCAGTTGCATTGAAAATTGGGAAATAATCGGAAAGGTTACAATGCATCAACATTCAGTCAACGCAGTTGGCCGGCGGAAAAATGCAGTTGCGCGCGTTATCCTGAAAGCAGGAAGCGGTTCGATCCTTGTGAATGACAAAGCGTTCGACGTGTTTTTCCCCCAGGAAATTTATCGGAATGATATTCTCCGCCCCTTCGATGTCACAGACACCAAGGGGAAGTATGACGTCCAGGTGAACGTGGATGGCGGCGGTGTGTCAGGCCAGGCAGGCGCCATACGTCTCGGCATCGCCCGCGCACTTGTGGAATTGAGCGAGGATCATCGGCTAGCCCTCCGTGCTCAGGGGCTGTTGACGCGCGATCCCCGCATGGTGGAACGGAAAAAATACGGGCAGAAGAAAGCCCGTAAACGCTTCCAGTTCTCCAAACGCTGATTTTTCAGTTTTCTATCAAACATACTTTCC
>JAPLFO010000120.1:0-6920 GCA_026390635.1 Ignavibacteriales bacterium | reverse complement strand
CAGGAGTGTCCCGTGCGTAACGGCGCGGGATTCTGCCCGGAGTTGAAGAAAGTAGAAGTCACCAACTAAACATAAGGTTTATTATGCCCCGCGTAGAACTCGCAGATCTTCTCGCTGCCGGTGCCCATTTTGGTCACCTCACCCGCCGTTGGAATCCGAAAATGAAGCCCTACATCTTCATGGAACGCAACGGCATTCATATCATCGATCTCAAAAAATCACAAGCACTCGTTGATGAAGCCTGTAATGCAATGGCCACTGTCGTTGCAGAAGGGAAGAAAGTTCTCTTCGTCGGAACGAAAAAACAGGCGAAGGATGTCATCAAGGAAGAAGCCGTTCGCTGCGGACAGTACTACATCTCCGAACGCTGGCTCGGCGGCGCATTGACAAACTTCACCACCATCCGTAAGAGCGTAAAACGCCTGACGAACATCGAGAAGATGGAAAGCGATGGCACGTTCGATAAAATAACGAAGAAGGAAGGTCTCTTCCTGACGCGTGAAAAAGACAAACTGAGCAAGGTGCTTTCCGGTGTCGTGGAAATGACTCGTCTTCCCGGTGCATTGTTTGTCGTGGATGTGAAGAAGGAAATGATCGCGGTGAAAGAGGCGAAGCGTTTGGGCGTTCCGGTTTTCGCGATCGTCGATACCAACTGCGATCCCGATCTCATTGACTATCTCATTCCGGCCAATGACGACTCATTGAAAACCGTACAGCTCATTGTGCACGCCGTGGCGGATTCGATCATCGAGGGAGGCGAACGCGCCCGGGTTCACGCGGCACCCGTTCCGGAAGGACAGGAAAAGAATGTAAGCGCGGTAACGGATGAAGAAAAGAAAAAAATGGAAGAAAAATCATAACCTGAAAGATTGAGTGTATGGCGATTACGAGCGAGACTGTAAAATTATTGAGAGAAAAAACAGGCGCCGGCATGATGGATTGCAAAAAGGCGCTGGAAGTGTCCGAAGGAGATATGGAGAAAGCGATAGAGTATCTGCGCAAGAAAGGCGCAGCGACTGCCGAGAAACGTGCTGACCGTGCCGCCAATCAGGGAATCATCGTGACAAAGATTACAGAGGGCGGAAGACGTGGTACGGTTCTGGAACTCAATTGCGAGACGGACTTTGTGGCGCGCAGTGAAGATTTCGTGGCGTTTGCGGGTGTCGTGACAAATCTGGTTGCGTCGAAAGTGCCCGCTTCAGTGGACGAATTGCTCGCGATGCCGTACGACGCGTCGAAGAGTGTCAACATTGCCCTGACTGAATTGGTGGGGAAGATCGGTGAAAAGCTCGCCATCCGCTGCTTTGAAGTGGTGAATGCCGCCGCTGGACTGGTCGAAGCGTACACGCACATGGGAAGCAAGATTGGCGTGCTGGTGGAACTCGCATCGAAGACTTCTTCGCCGGAACACCAGACCCTGGCTCGAGATATTGCCATGCAGGTTGCGGCGATGACTCCGATTGTTGTGTCGCGTGACGAGGTGAAAAAAGATGTGATCGAACGCGAGCTGGATATCTACCGTCAACAGGCGAAGAACGAAGGCAAACCGGATCAGGTCGTCGATCGCATTGCAACCGGCAAGCTTGAAAAGTATTATCAGGATGTCGTTCTTCTCGAACAGAGCTTCATCAAGGATGCGAGCAAGACGGTCAAAGATGTGGTACAGGAAACCTCAAAGAAACTGGATGACCAGATTATCATTCGTCGTTTCTTGCGGTATCAACTCGGTGAATAATCGAAACTGCTTCTGAAAGGTCTCCTCTGAGACCTTTCTTTTTATCCGGAGGGAAGAATAATGCCTACCCCGAAATACAAACGCATCCTGCTTAAGTTGAGCGGGGAATCATTAATGGGTGACCGGGAATACGGTATCGATTCAAAAATCCTGACCCACTACGCGGAGGAAATCAAAGCGGCACGCGAGCTGGGCGTTGAAATCGGTATCGTGATCGGCGGCGGAAATATCTACCGCGGTAACGAGAATTCCGATGATGGTGTGGACAAGGTAACCGGCGATCACATGGGGATGCTCGCAACGGTGATCAACGCGCTCGCGCTCCAGAGTACGCTGGAACATCATGGCGTCTTCACGCGCTGTCAGACGGCCATTAATATGGAGCGTATCGCCGAGCCGTATATTCGCCGGCGCGCTATCCGTCATTTGGAAAAAGGCCGCCTTGTGATTTTTGCAGCTGGCACAGGAAATCCTTATTTTACGACGGACACTGCTGCGGTGTTGAGAGCGGTGGAAATCGAAGCAGATGTCATTCTGAAAGGAACGCGTGTGAATGGTGTCTACGATTCCGATCCGGAAAAGAATGCCGGGGCGAAATTATTCTCTCACATCACGTATCAGGACGTGATACAGAACGATTTGCGCATGATGGATCTTACGGCAATTGCCCTTTGCAAAGAAAACAACCTTCCGGTCATCGTGTTCAATATGAATGATAAGCTGAACCTGAAGCGCGTGGTCCTTGGTGAAGAAGTCGGCACAACCGTCAGCACTGCGCTTCCCTGACCCCTTATCCGGAACCATCTAAAGAGGCTCGTATGCTGAAAGACATTCTGAAAGACTCCGACCAACGCATGAACAAAGCGGTGGATTCCGTCCGCAGTGAATTGTCAAAAATCAGAAGCGGCAAGGCGACAACGGCATTGCTCGATATGGTGAAGGTGGACTACTACGGTACGTCGACGCCTTTGCAGCAGGTGGGGAGCATCAGTGTCCACGATGCCCACCTGCTGATGATCACGCCGTGGGATAAGAACGCCATCGGCCCGATTGAGAAGGCCATCCTCACCGCAAACCTCGGACTCAATCCGAACAGTGACGGCCAAGTCGTGCGAGTCCCGATTCCGTCCTTGAACGAAGAACGACGCAGAGAACTCGTCAAGCTCGTTAAGAAATTCGGTGAGGAAGGGAAAGTTGCCATTCGCAACATCCGGCGCGATATTAACGAGCAGCTGAAGAAGGCCGAAAAGGCCGAACATTTTTCCGAAGACGATCGCAAACGGGGCGAAGCAGATGTGCAGAAAGCAACGGACAAGCACATCAAAGATATCGACAATCTGTTGGCGCTCAAGGAAAAAGAAATCATGGAAGTGTAGGCCCATCGCTCTATTTTGAAAAAAGCCCCGCCATGGCTGTTGACGGGGCTTTTTCGTAACATTTACGGTGCTCATTCCGTAAAAGAATAGACTATTATTCTCGGAGAGTCCTATGGAACCCAGACGGTTGTATCGCTCGCGGACAAACAAGATTCTTGGCGGAGTCTGCGGAGGGATGGCGGAATACTTTGACGTCGATCCGGTGATCATGCGAGTGCTCTTTCTGCTTCTCGCATTGTTCGGTGGTTCGGGTCTCTTTCTGTACATCGCATCGCTGGTTATTATTCCGAGGAAACCTCTGCCGCAGTCGTCCGTCACACCGGAGCAGATGGAGGTAAAATCGGGAAACGTCAGTATGGTTTTTGGAATACTGCTGGTCTGCGTCGGTGGACTTGTCTTGCTTTCGAATCTGGGCGTGTTTTCGTTCTTCCATATGTTCAGCGTATCGTGGCACTACGTCTTGCCTGTGTTGTTGATTCTTCTTGGCATGGCCATCATCTACTATAAACAGTCGGATACCAGTCCGGTTTCGCCGTTGGAGCAGGATGATCCGGCACAACCGGGGAATCCATCCGCACCGCCGCCGCCCAGGGTTTTCCGGCGATCGAGTACTGACAAGAAACTATTTGGTGTGTGTGGTGGTATGGCGCAGTATTTCTCGATCGATGCTACGATCATCCGGATATTGTATGTTGTATTATGTCTTGCATCATTTGGAGTCGGCATCGTCCTCTATGTGACACTGGCGCTTGTTGTACCCGAAGATCATACCTATAAGACCCAACGTTGAGAGGTGAGTATGGACCGTCAAACAATGAGTCGTTTTCCGATCATCGGCAGTATTCTGGTGCTGATCGGCGTAGCGCTGCTGCTGCATCAAATGGACATTATCGATATTGGTGGATGGGCATTGGTGTGGGTGGCGATCTTCGTCTATGGGGCGGCGAATGTCATTCGCTCAATTGTCATGAAAGAGCGACATCATATTTTTTTCGGAACGCTATGCTATCTTTCCGGTTTATTGGCGATGCTGGTGAAGTTCAATGCCGTCCACGCAGATCCGATTGTATTCTTTCCGGCGTTCCTGATTATCTTCGGACTCTCATTTGCGATGCTCTTCATTTTTCAACCGAGCGATTGGCATCTCCTCATTCCCGCATTCATCTTTTGCGGTCTCGGTGCAGCGCTGATGATGACCGAGCTTGGATCCTGGTACGCGCGTGATGTAATCCACGCCATTGGAACATATTGGCCGCTGTTGCTTATTGTGGTGGGTGTGTCGATGCTGTTGCGGAAGAGGCAGCTGCGCACTTAGTGCGCTTCCAGCCAATTTTCACCGATGCCGACCTCCACTTCCAGCGGGACGCTGAGGGGGAAGGCACTCTTCATCAAGTGGAGGACGGTCTGACGGACGTCCTCCACTTCTTTTTTATGCACTTCAAATACCAACTCGTCGTGTACCTGCAGCAGCATTCTGCTCCGAAGTTTTTTTGATTCGAATTCCCGTTGAATGTCAATCATCGCCCGCTTGATCATGTCCGCTGCCGTTCCCTGAATCGGCATGTTGATTGCCTGCCGCTCGGCATTCCCGCGGATATTCGCATTCTTATTGTTGATATCCGCAATGTAGCGGCGTCTTCCGGAGAGCGTGGAAACGTAGCCGTCGTGCCGTGCCTGAGCGATGGTCTTCGCGATGTAGTTGTTGACGCCGGGGAAGCGTTCGAAGTATCGGGCAATGATATCTTTTGCATCGGTCTGCGGGATTTCCAGCCGGGTCGCGAGGCCGTACGCCCCGATGCCGTACATGATTCCGAAGTTCACTTCTTTGGCCTTCCGCCGCATCTCTTTGGTGACCTCCGCGGCGGGAATTCCAAAAACTCGTGCCGCCGTGGAGGTGTGGATATCCTCTCCGGCCTTGAAGGCTTCCTGCAAGCCGGCATCATCTGCAATGTGCGCCATCACACGCAATTCTATCTGCGAATAGTCCGCCGAAAGAATGAGCATGTCCGGAGAGCCGGGAATGAATGCCTTTCGAATACTCCGGCCCACTTCGGTGCGTATGGGAATATTCTGAAGATTTGGATCGCTGCTGGAAAGTCTGCCGGTGGCCGCAACGGCCTGATTGAATGACGTGTGAAGACGGCGAGTACCAGGATGAATCAACCGGGGAAGCGCGTCGACGTACGTTGACTTCAGCTTCGAGAGCTGGCGATATTCCAAAATGCGGTCGATGATCGGGTGTTCACCCTGGAGGGACTCCAGAACCGACACGTCAGTCGAGTACCCGGTTTTCGTTTTGCGGACTTTCCGGAGATTCAGTTTGTCAAAAAGGATGGCGGCCAATTGCTGTGTGGAATTGATATTGAACTGCTCTCCCGCCTCTTCATGAATGGCATGGATGAGGCCGGTAAGCTGCTGCTCGAGTTGTTTTGACATTGAAGCGAGGAAGGGAACATCGATACGGACGCCGGTGTGTTCCATGGTCGCAAGTACTGAAATCAGTGGAAACTCAATATCGTCGCACAGCGGCCTCATGCCTGCGACTCCCATCCTGTTATGAAGAATGTCACCGAGCTGGAATGTGATATCCGCATCTTCGGCCGAATATGCGCCGACCTCATGAACGGGAATCGTCCGGATGTCTTTCCTGCCGTTCTCTGTCAGTTCATCAAAGGACACCATCCTGTAATTCAGATGCTCGGCCGCGAGAGCGTCGAGGGAATGCTTTCCGTCTGACCGAAGCAGGTATGATGCAATCATAGTGTCGAACGCGATACCGCGGGGGAATATCCCTATCTGCATCAAGACCAGCATGTCATATTTTATATTCTGACCGAATTTCTTGATGCGTTCATCTTCAAAAACGGATTTGAGATCCTTCGCCAATTGTTCCGGAGTCACCGCAAAGGAAGCCCGGGAAGCGGGATCGGGTGCCGTGTCGAAAAGAGTTCCCCCGCCTTGATCAACGGCAGAAGCGCCGGAAACGGGGAGATAGTATGCCGTGTGCGGTGCGAAGCAAAATGAGAGGCCTACCAATTCCGCGCGCAACGGATCGGCGGAAGTGGTTTCGGTGTCGAAGACAAACAGCGGGGCGGCACGGAAAATCCGCGTGAAGTCTTTGTAGGCGGATTCTGAATCGATGACGATGTACGAGTGAGCCGACGTCTTAATGTCGGAATGAACAACCGCAGCGGAATTTGTTTCCATCGGCGCTGCGGCGGCAGAAACTTCTTCCAATCGTCGGGCAAGCGATTTGAACTCCAGTTCCCTGTAAAATTGCAGCAACCGAACAGTGTCTTTCGGTCTGGCCTTCAGTTCGTGAACGTTCTCAGTGACCGGCACCTGAGTGTGAATCGTAACGAGTTGTTTTGAAAGGAACGCGAGTTCACGATTCTTTCGGAGTTTCTCCCTCAGTCCAGCCTGCTTAATGTCTTCAAGGTGATCATAGATGTTCTCGACGGTTCCATACAGCTGAACCAATGGTTCCGCAGATTTTGGCCCAACGCCCGGAACCCCCGGTACGTTGTCGGAGCTGTCGCCTGTGAGTGCCAGAATGTCTATCACTCTCTCCGGCCCCACACCAAACTTTTCAATGACGCCGCTTTCATCAAGAATCTCATCGTCATCGCCCTGCTTCCCGGGACGATACACTTTGATCAACGGCGATACAAGCTGCAAAAAATCCTTGTCACTGGTGACAAGATACGTCAGAATATTCTGCTGTTCCGCGATGCGGGCAAGCGTACCCATCACATCGTCCGCTTCAAATCCGGGATACTCCAGAAGGGGGAGGTTGAATGCCCGTATAA
>JAPLFO010000069.1 GCA_026390635.1 Ignavibacteriales bacterium | reverse complement strand
TTGTAGAGGGTGTCCACATCGACCACCATGGTCGCCAGAGCATTCCCGCCGGGACGGCTTTCCTTGAACGCCTTCAGGCGCAATGCCTGGTCTTTAAATTCTTTATGCGTCAGAATGATAAAATCTGCACCGTTGGTTCCGCCGCGAACATTCGTATTTGGAATCTGTTGAACCGAGACCGGCTGCCGGTACTTCGCGGCTGTGCCCGCCCAGTACCATTTCACTTCGCGGCTTCGCAATGAATCGCGGAACGCAAGACTGCCCAATATCTGATCGGGTATGACGGTGAGCCGTTTCGTTTCGACGGGGTCTGTCACATCGAAGACGTTGACGGCGTTTCCGGAGAATCCCGTCAGTGAAAATTCGGCGACCGCACCGCCGTACGGAGCCGTAAAGAGCAGTTCATCGTTCATTGCGGCGAGCTGTTGCTGATACAGAATCTCGATCCACGAAATCCATCCTTCGCCGACGCCGCCATCGGCTCTGAACGTGACACGTAATGAACTCCATTTGTCGCTGAGCGACGGCACAACGCTGATCCGATCCGACGCGATGTTGGCATACGCGCTCTCATTCGGATCCCAGCCAAACATCGGCATCTGATACAGCGTCGATAACGGAGCGCCTGTCTCCTCCAGTGTAAATGTAGATTGAGTGACACACCGCGCGAGCATTTCATATTTATAGACAACCGGCGTACCGGCCACATACCCGTTCAGCTTATTTGCGATAGTCCGTTTGTCGCTGGAATTCATGACCGCACTCACCCACTTCAATCCTGTCAGACCATAGTTGCTCTTTTCTTCATGGAAGACAACTTTGCCGACAGTTCTGTCAATTTTTTGCGCTGGTGTTTCGTTCCGGACGACAACGGACATTTCTCGGGCGGCACTTGCGGCATTGCCGATCCTGACAAAATAATAATTGCTGTTTGAGTATGGATTGACATGATGCACGAAATCATCCGGGACACCGGTATCCGTCCACCAACGCGAACCCCGTCCGAAAGACACAACATAGTCCCCCTCATCAAACACGCCGTTTGCATTGGCATCAACGCGCTGTACCGAAAGTTCTGCAAGATCGGGAAGATAGTCTGCGGCCAGATCAGAGGCAATCGTTCGGCCGGTACCTCCGAAGACGCGCACATTCTGCAAGGACCCAACGGTGGATGCGTCCACTCCTGCCGCTTTTAGAAGTTTTGCATCGATCTTATACATGCCGTCTTCTTTAACTTCCACCTTGATCCACGTTCCTGAAGAAAGCACGCTATTCTGTGCGGCAATCTTCGACAGCAAGCGCCGTGGCTGCAACCATTTGTGTGCAGACGTCGGATTGACGACGGAATTGTTCACCCAGGCAACGTCAGTGCCCGCCCGGACTGCTGCCTCAACCGGACCGAAGTCAATGTGTACCACGATGCGCGTATACTTGCGGAGCGTGTGAGTCGCCGCATCGTACTGGACGGGAGTGATTCTTAGACACACTGCCGGAACTCCGCCGTACTCAAAAGGAACGTCTAGGGATACAATCGTCGCCGGAGAAAAACCGGAGCGCAGATCCCTTCGCTCTTCATACTTCCGTCCGGCTGGATAGCGGGGAGAGCGGGGTACAAATGAGGGAACCGGAACACATTCAAAACCTGGAATTGTTTCGAAGTCGGAGGCAAGCACCGTCACCACATTGCCCGTTTGTCCCGGAAGAACTGTAAGGATCGCGCGGTTCCGGAGATCCGGCAGACCTGCGCCTGCCGACAACGGGTCGGACATGCTCCTAAAACACATATGGAGGTACATCTTGCCGTCTTCACGAACAGTGTCAACCCGCTCATACACCGGGGTGTACTCCAGAGTCAATCCGGCGCTCGATTCTTCCAGGACGCGGACGTCGGAAAACGTGCGACGCTCAATCTGGCCCTGGAGCAACGCCGGAATCAACGTTACCGCAAGAAGAACAACGTATGTGCGAAGTCGAGACATGGTCATTATATACAAATACCGAACAATCAAAGTGAGAGACAACTCCTTTAACGTTCGGTACAAGAAAAAAGCAACAAATACAATACGTTAAAGGCGTCCGGAACAAAATAATGCTTATGAACCTTTAACAAAAACTATATTCGCTGCTCCCTGTATGATGTGTAAAAATATAGAAAAGATGCGCTCGAATGTCAAGAATAATTTGTGCCCACCGAGTAAAACGCGCAGGAATCCATAATCGGTCAGGTGACAGAGCTTATCACTCCCCCGCCGACAACGTCATCATTTTCATAGAAAACGACGGATTGACCGGGTGTCAATGAGCGCTTTGGTTCTTCGAATTCGACAATCGCGTTTCCTGTGCCGTCTCCTTCCCCGCCGGTTTGCGTCACGAGCGCGAATGCTCCATCGTCCTTGTAGCGGACTTTCACCCGGAATCGCTTTCCCGCACGCAAGTGCTCATACTTCATCAGATTCAGATTTATGGCAACCAGAGTCGTACGATAGAGATCCTGTTCATAGCCGACCGTCACAATATTATTCACCGGATCGATATGTGTCACATAAATCGGATCAGGAAGTGCGACGCCGATTCCTTTCCGCTGCCCGATGGTGTAGAAGGGATAGCCGCGGTGTTTTCCTATGACCTTGCCATCGAGAACGACGTCTCCGCCCGCCACGCGCTGTTCAAGTTCCGGCTTCGCTTCTTTCAGAAAGCGCTCATACGAGTTGTCGGTAACAAAACAAATTTCGAAGCTTTCACCCTTGCCGGCTGTCCGCAGACCATGGCGCTGCGCAATTGCACGTGCTTCGGCTTTTGTGTATTCAGCAAGTGGAAAAATGGTACGTCGAAGTGAGTCCTGGGTCAATCCCCAGAGTGCATAGGATTGATCTTTCACGCTATCTTTCCCCGCACCGATATAAAACCGTTCATCGCGGTGGTGTACTCTGGCATAATGTCCGGTGGCAACGAATTCCGCCCCGAGTGCGTCCGCTTTCAGCAGAAGTTCTTCCCACTTAATCTTCCGATTGCAAACGACACACGGATTGGGAGTTTTTCCTGCGAGGTATTGATCAATGAAATTTCCGATGACCTCCCTGCCGAAGGGCACGGAAAAATCGAGCACGTAGTGCGGAATACCCAGTGATGCGGCGACGAGCCGGGCGTCGTTAATTCCGTCCAGGGAGCAGCAGCTTGTTTCATTCTCCGGGCCGCCGCCGACATCTTCATAGTTGAATGTTTTCAGCGTGATCCCAATGACGTCATACCCCTGCTCCACAAGCAGTGCAGCTGCGGCCGAAGAGTCCACTCCGCCGCTCATACCGGCGATCACTTTTTTCTTTTGTGAATTAGTTTCCATATTCCTACAACATTGCATCCAATTGAAAAGTTACCTGCCGGTCCGGTTTTTGTCCTCCGGCTTCGTTCCCTGCATTCCCTGCATTCCATTGAAACGTCTCGGCGTATCGGGCGAAAATCCTTACCGTTCCCCAAACCGCCGCTTCTGCCAAAACATACCATCGGATACCACGGCCATACAGCGGAGGAGTACTGGAAGCACCCTGCACATTGTCCTCATATTCGTACAGCCGGCTTTCATATCCACCTGTGTGGAAAACGATCATGCGGCCTTTGATCGAAACACCGGACGCTCTGTCTGTATAGGAAAGATCACTCAGCAATAGTAATCCGTTCTCTGTCTTTGACGGAGCTCCGGGGGCAACAGTAGTGTACTCAATACGCTGCGAAAATTCCAGAGGGTGCTGCAGAACTGCAGAAATAGTTGCGCGATAGTTTGTTTGAACTCTTCCCTCGCTGCTGCTATTTGTTGTCCGTCTGTTACGAACAAGCAGAGTGATCCTTTTCTCACGGCCCACTCCGATATCCGCACGTGCAAAATAGTCATGGCCGGTGCTCATGAAGGACGCCTCCCGCTCTGTTTGAAATTCGTCCGCGGTCAACGCAATCCTTAATCCTGAAAAGGGACACACTGCACATCCGAGGGTCTTCCCGTCTTCGCGCTGTCCTGAATTTCCGGATGCCCTGTATGTGTGGGTCATCGAGTTGCCGGCCACGGACGACAGTCTTCTGAGATGTCCTGCAATTTCGATCGCAGAAGCGGGAGCATAGAGAAAACCTGCAACACCGTCCGGCTGCGTTAAGGAAGTTCCCGCAATCTCCGCGAACATGTCGAATGAGGCAGCTGATACTTCCATATGTCCACCCATTGAACCGGGATCAACCCCGTCGAGCGGCCGTATCGCCGCCACACCTGCCGTAACGCCATGAAGGCAAACTTCGCCGTGTCCACCTTCATAGCGCAAGGATCGAAACAGCATCAGCCGAAGGAATCGATACTCCTCACGAAGTGCAACCCCCCGTTGTATAAGAGGATCCGTGGCCGAGAGCCGTGGTGAAACAGAGATCCCCTTCCGCCGAATTTGATCCGGCAAGCCTGTCCGGTCAGATCGTGACGATCCGGCAAAAACGAGTCCCTGGCCTTCATGCACAACAAAATCCCCGATGACCAGTGAAGGTAGATCAGTCCCTGCAGACCAACGCATATAGCCTGAGCCGGTCCAGAGATTCCCCCTGGATGGGACATGGGTTTGTGTAATTCCTGCATCGATTGATTCATACACAAGTTTCAAGCGCGTCAGCACAGACGGCGCAACGCCGGCTGAAGTTGAAGCGACTCTTGACCTAAACTGCGCATGAAGAGCACTCCACCGGAACGATCGGTACGCATCTTCTCTTCCCGGAGCCGCGACAACAGCATACCGCGACAATTTTCGTATCAGATGTTCGTCGCATTCGGGAATCTGCAGCAGATCGCTCCACTGACCGATCCCCTGCCCATCACGTAAGTCCAGAATCTTTCGCGCGATGGTTGGCGAAAGAAACGGCAGTGAAGAAAGATCAGCAAAGGAAGCTGACCGAATCGCGATTGGATTTTCCCGGAAGTACTCCAATTCCTCACACAGTGATTGTCCCTCATCGAGTCCACGGTCATCTGTTTCAAGAGTTTCCTCCAATTCCTGTGCTCCCGCAGACAACACCGCACACAAGCAGAGCAAAATGGTCGCTTTCATGAATCCTCCCCTGACGAGTAAGCATGGAACGATAGATCCTTCTGATGACCGTGTCGCTAGAAGTCAAATGCACAGCCGACAACATGAGACAGTCCGAGTTCAGCGTGTGTGAGAACTGCATAGCGGACACTTACAGGCGGGCAGCGGACTTCGATCCCACCGCAAAATCGTGAAGGCTCTGTCGTCACACCGGCAAAGAAAGAGAGGACATCCAGCGGAGTGACTGCAAAGGTGGACGAAAATGAAGCGGGGTATCGAACATCCTTCCTGAGCTCACACTTGAGATGTATTTCGGAAACAGGTACGTACTCGATGCCGGTTGAATAGTATTGAGGGAGCGGATCTTTCCCCTGCCCCATCGTCGCGCGCAAAATATTCGTTGCAGCGACATCCCAACTGCACACAGCTGAAAGGAGCACGGTCAGTCCCAGATCTGCTTCCACGGCGGAGGCGTTCCCGTAGCGGGCAATTGAAAGCCGGTCCACGGTTATCGCAAAACCAAGGGAGAACGAAGTGCCGAACCGGTGCGCAACGGACAGTGTACCGGTCAGCTCCCGGTAGAGGGAGAAGCCGAATGTGGTACCGGAACACCCGACCGCGACCTCTTTGAACGGGATGACAACGGCAAAGCCGCCGCCTGAGAGTTGCTGCAGACCGAAAGGAGAAGGATGGTAGTACACTGCACCATGCATTCCTTCCACGACAGACAGAAAGGAAGGATTTCGGAGAAACGCATCTGCAGGACTTTCAAACCATCCTCCCGATCCTCCTGCGACGCTTGCCGGCGGTACGATCGTGCGTTCAAATCCTGCAACCGCAAGCGCATGGATAATACAAAGCACGACCGCAATGGCCCCGCTTCGCTTGCGCTGTGAAATGAAAGTGGTTATATTGTGCCAGCAATGATTCGCTGAAAACAAGCATAGGTGTACCATGAGACTCCCCCTGTTGATTTGTGTGGCCGGCATCTTCTGCGCCGCGAGTGCATTAGCGCAGATCGAGTGCCAGGTCACGGTGAATATGGAACAACTCCCCGGAAATCTTGTCTCGGATCAACTCCAGAATTTTAAGTCCGATATCGAAAACTACATCAATAATAATCGGTGGACGAACGACGATCTGGGCGGTGAAAAAATCAGATGCTCCCTCACTATTTTCTTCACCAGCGGCGCCGGCGACAATTCCTACACAGCGCAAATGTTCCTGGGAAGCCAGCGTCCTGTGTTTGTCGGCAAGAAACCGTCGGCCAAGAACACAGCTATGCTGCGCATGTTCGACGATCAATGGTCGTTCACCTATGTCAAGAATCAGCCGCTGATCAAAAACGAAACACAGTTCGATGATCTGACCGATTTTCTCGATTTCTATATGAACATCGTTGTTGGTTTTGATTATGACTCTTACGACCCGTTGAGCGGAACGCCTTTCTTCCAGAAGGCACTCACCTTCTGCAATCAAGCCCCTGGTTCCGCCAAGGGATGGACAATCAGTACATCAGGATACAGTAAAAAAGGACTCGTCGAGGAACTGCTCAGCGCCCAATACAATTCTTTTCGAGAAGGGCTGTTTCGCTAGCACGTAAAAGGGATCGATCTGCTCGCAACGAAACCCGACGACGGATACCGCAACATTATCGCTTTCCTCCTGAAGACCGGAGAAACAAAGAAAGCAACCAATCAGCGCTCGCTCCTGATGAAGGCTTTCTTCGACACCAAGTATTTGGAACTTGCCGAAATTTTCCGGAATTATCAAGACAAAAGTGTGTATCAGTTGCTTATTACAGTCGATCCGGCGCACCAAACAAGCTACGATGAGGCGCGGAAAAACTGAACTATCGGTCACCGAGCGTGGCTCGACACGCTCGCCAACCAAAGCCGAGGTGACTGTCCGCCGGAAAAGATCATTCAGTCAGCAATTGGACGCCAAGTATTCCATCACCTTCAAGGACCGCATCCACAACGATGCGGTCTTCTGTTTTTGCGAAGACGGTGTAGTTGCCGTCAAGATGAGGTGTCGGACAGTGTGTAATGAAAAATTGTGATCCTTCCGTATTCTTTCCCGCACTCGCCATGCCAACAGCTCCGGTCGCAAACGCTGCGTCCGGATGCACCTCGGTGTTGATCGTGTAGCCTGGTCCCCCCGATCCGTTCCCCAGGGGATCACCTCCCTGAATCACAAAGTTCGGTACTACCCGATGAAAGACCGTACCGTCATAAAACTTCCGCTCGGCGAGCCGGATAAAACTCAGGACCGTGAACGGCGCTGCGTCCGGCAAAAAACGAATCCGGACAATTCCCCTGCCCGTCACTATCGTCGCTCCTTTGAACGCAGTAAGCAAATGAATTTCCTCGTCGGTGAGCAGCCGTCGAAGTGGTTTGGCCGGGAGGGCGGGATGATCGCGGAGGGTTTCGCGAACGACTGGATCGGCTTCAAATTGTCTCAACGCATTTGCAAACTCCATTTTCGCTTCTATCATATCAGCACTGGACAACGACTCATAGAGCGGAAGCAGGGTCATGCAGCCGGACCTTCGCTCCTGCCACGACAGAACAGTGTCCTGGAGCGCTTCTGCGATTGCCACGATGGTCGTAGGATCATTTTTTCGAGACAGAGTCACCAATTGCATACAGAACTCCCGCTTCTCTTGATCGGTACCATTTCTCAGGCTTCTACGATATGCGCCAAGCGCTTCCGCCATAATCGATGTATCTTTTGCGTCGAGCAGCTGCCCGATCAAATGTCTCGATACGCCATCCCCTGCTTCACCCAGCGCCCGGATAACCCGGACTCTCAATGGAGATGGTGACTGCAATTGGTTGGCCCCCAGTCGGACGATGTTATATTTCCCGCTCGCGGCAAGAATGAAGATCGCTTCACCGCGCTGCCTCCAGGAAAATCCTGTAGAGTCATTATAGATGCCTTCACACGCCGCCAACAGGTCGCCGTCAACGCTCGA
This sequence comes from Ignavibacteriales bacterium, assembly GCA_026390635.1. Lineage (GTDB taxonomy): Bacteria > Bacteroidota > Ignavibacteria > UBA10030 > UBA8401 > JAPLFO01. The sequence goes on along the minus strand of JAPLFO010000069.1, from coordinate 748 downwards.
ACGGGATTTCAATAGTCCCAATGCGGTAAGCGAAACATGCTCACATGGATCGACGATGAGTTTCTGGATCACAGAGGAAGTTCTCGCCGATTTGTGGAGACGCAATGCCCTCGTTGCATTCACACGGACCCGCCAATCAGAATCCTCAAGCGCAGCATTTTTCAGTATTTCAAAACCGGCTGAATCATCAGACAACCCAAAGAGCCCAGCCGACCACATTCGAACGTCCGGAGAAGGATCCGACAGCAGCGCCGCGCCAATGCTTCGATGTTCACGGGTAAAGCGCACATCGGCAAGCCGGTTCAGGGCATATACCGCCGCAGCGCGTGTCTGGGGTTTGGAAAGAAGCGGGAGCAGCACCGATGATGCTGCGGTGTCGCGTATTCCACGGATTGCAAAGCGCGCGATGGATGCTGCGAAGGCGTTCTGCGACGAAGTGTCCACCGAACGTAACCGTGAAAGCATGTATGCCAGAGTCTGATGATCGCCGCACTTGCCGAATGCAAGCAGCAACTCCGAATAGACAGCGCCATTTCGCTCTCTGGAAACAGATTCCAGAAGAGGAACGCTGCAAGACGTTGTGCCGATCTGTCCCAGGGCAAACGCTGCATACCTCCGTACACGATCGGATGGATGACTCAATAGCGCCGCCAGTGTATTGATGTCCGTTGTGTCCTGCATATTCGCAGCTTCAACGGCGAAGGCGAGATGCTGTTGAATGGATCCAGATTGTTCCGGTTGAGCAGTC
>JAPLFO010000176.1 GCA_026390635.1 Ignavibacteriales bacterium | reverse complement strand
ATTTTGCAACCTTGCCGGTTCCATCCACGTCTTCCATAATTTCAAGAGCTGTTTGACCGATCATGTAATACGCGACATTGATCTTCTCGTCATCATCGGAATACCGTCCATCGACTTCCCATCCGAAAGCCTGCCTGAAATCTTCTTCAGCCTCCTTGAGATCTTTGACAGCGATACTGATATGGTCAATATAATTTGGTTTCAGCCGTTCCGGCATTTTTCCTCTCTGTTTTCAGGGGGCTGGACCTTACCGGCATCAAAGGCTTCGTTCCAGGTTAATGGTTTTGGAGGGGCTGAACTGGTTTGCGGTGAAGAAACGTGTCAGTTTGGAATCTTTGTCGACCAGGGTGTTTATTTTTTGAACGCCGAGACTTCTCAAATGATCCATGAATTCATTAATCAACTGCGCACCGATACCCTTTAGCTGGTAACTGGGGTCAATGCCGATGGTATCCAGGGTTGCTTGTTCCTGGAAAATACCAAATTCTCCCATATAGAGTTCCCCCATTACAAACCCCACCACCGTTCCATCTTCTTCCTCCGCCACAAGCGACGTGGGTAAATATTCCTTGGATTTAAAAAGCCTTTCGAACTTCATTTCATAGTACTTCGGCCGGGAAACCTTGAGTACTTTCTGATCAATCCCAACCTTCGCCTCGGTCTTGTTCTCAGCCTTCTTCCCCGTGTCGCCAGCTGAATTCTTGCCGGAGATAACCGGCGCCGGTGAAACGGCTGTCACCCCAAGTGCGAGTGTCGCTGTCGATTGTAATAGTGCCTGAGGATTGAATATCGTAACCGACGTCTGTGTTTCCGTCATCTTGCCGAGATCAGCAAGCGATGGATGAACAGGGTCCGCCAGAATAAGGCGGAGGGTCAACGGTCCGGCCAGATCCTGCTGCAGCGTACTGGCTCCGCCCATCCGGTCGCTAAGCACCGTCTGAAACGAACCCTCGGCGGGGGACGTGGTGTTGACGCCGGCGGGCGCGATGGTCTGAGTTTCTCCTGTTTGGATTTGCGGATCAGCCGCTGAACTCCCCGTTATTCCGAGAAGTACCGATGCGATTGTTGTCATCTCTCACCTCATAAGTTTGCTGGCACGATCAATGTTCATCGCGCTGAGAATTTTTCCCGCCTGCCGTGATTTGATGCCCATTAGAATTTCCCGAGCGTCCGTGTCGCGAAAACTTTCGATGATACGCGCAGCATTTTCCGGACTCATGGACTCCAGCATCTTCACCAGCATTTTTCTATCCTTTGTGCTGGTCGAATCGCCCGCCTGACTCTTTTTGATTTCTCCCGGTATCCTGGACTCGAGATCCGCTATTCTCTTTTCGCTGATCTTCAACTTCGAGAGTAGAAGAGACACGCTGTCGGATTTTTGTGCCAGTTCAAGAGTCTGCATGTTTGCCTCATCATGCTTCTCGACCATCGCCTCCGGAGTCATCAGGGAATCAACTTTTTCGACATGCGTTGAGTCTTTGTGCGACAGTGCGGCTGTTGGGGTCGGAGCAACAGTAGTCGCTGATTTTTGGAATATTTCCGGCTTCACCATCGCCAGGACCATCATGATCACTTCTGAGAGGACGAGCGTTCCAACAAACACCAGCACATATGCCATTTTTGACTTCATGTCACAACTCCAATCGAATGCGCTGCGCAAGAACATCGATCAACCGTTGGTCTTTCCGGTCGACTTCTTTTTCTGCTGCGACGCGGCGCTTCTCGTCTAGATTCTCCACCATTTTCTTGGATTTGCTCTTCTCGACAACTTCATCTCTTTTTGAATCCTCTTTTTCCTGGATTCCTTCCACCACCTTTGCCTGGTGCTCGATTTGATGCGAGAGTGAACGAAGGAATGCACGATCGGTCTGCAAGTCCGTTGCCCGGGCTTTCAAAAACCGGAGCGCATTGGACATTGCTGTTTCCTGCCGGTCCTGGAGCGTCGACAATGCAGCGGCCTCTTCATTCTTGTAATTGACCAGTTGATACAGCTCGCGCTGCGCTTTCTTTTCCTGGAATTTCTTAACCTTTATGACTGTCGTGAGTGGCGAATGCTGTGATTTCATTGTCCCGTCTTAAATCAGGAGTGAATAGAGGCGTTGCATACTGTCGGCAAATTCCGCCCGCTCGTCAGAGCGCTGGCGCAAAAACGCACGGATTGCTTCGATATGTTGAATGGCTTTGTCAATACGGGGATTGCTTCCTTTCACATACGCACCGATGTTAATCAAATCCTCTGCTTCGCGAAATGTCGCCATCAGGTCCAGAACGCGGTGTACTGCTGTGCGATGATCAATCGTCGTGATGGCCGGCATGACGCGGCTCACGCTCTCCAGAACGTCCACAGCAGGATAGTGACCGGCAGAGGCAAGACGGCGCGAGAGGACGATGTGTCCGTCGAGAATCGAGCGAACGGTATCTGCGACCGGATCGTTCATGTCATCGCCTTCAACGAGCACTGTGTAGAGACCGGTAATACTTGCCTTGGATGAGTTGCCGGCCCGCTCCAGGAGTTTGGGAAGCATGGCAAACACCGAAGGCGTATATCCTTTGGTCGTCGGCGGTTCCCCGATTGCGAGCCCGACTTCACGCTGCGCCATCGCCAGACGCGTAATCGAATCCATCATCAACATGACATCCAGCCCCTGATCGCGGAAATATTCGGCAATGGTCGTCGCCATGAAACTCGCTTTGATACGTACGAGTGCCGGCTGATCGCTGGTCGCCACGACGACAACGGAGCGCCGCAATCCTTCCTCACCCAATTCATTCTCAATAAACTCGCGCACTTCTCTTCCCCGCTCTCCGACCAGGGCGATCACATTCACGGCGGCACTGCTCCCGCGTGCAATCATGCCGAGCGCCACACTCTTGCCGACGCCGCTTCCTGCGAAGATTCCAACACGCTGTCCCTTGCCGCACGAAAGAATCGTATCGATGGACCGAATTCCCGTCACGATTTGTTCAGTGATCATCTTTCGTTCCAGCGGATTCGGGGGCGACGAATGTACGGATCGCACTTCGTCCGTTTCCAGCGCACCCTTCCCGTCGATCGGCACTCCAAGGCCATCGATCACCCTCCCGAGCAAACCATTGCCGACGTGCGTTGAGAGAGAGCGGCCGGTGGCAACGATCTCGCTTCCGGGGCTGATCGTGTTGGCATCGCCCAGAACCATGGAGAGGACCTTATTGTTCTTGAACCCGACAACCTCGGACATGCAGACGTCGTCGCCGTTACGGGCTTTCACCACGCAAACTTCGCCGAGACAGCAATTCGGTCCGATTGATTCGATCACCAACCCGATCACCTGTGAGACACGGCCGTTTACCTTTAAAAGGTCCAGCGTCCGCAGCCTCTGCAAGTGACTATTCAAACGATCTTCAAATTCTTTTCCGACGGACAGCCCCTCTTCCGACACTGGAGGGAAAATATCAACAACATCGATATCGTTCTTGCGCATCGTGCAGCCTCAGGAAACTGGTGAATCCAACAATGCCGCTTCGATTTTTTTCAATTGTGTCGACAGCCTCGCATCCACATTACCTGAATCGCTCTCCAGGATGCATCCGCCAGCTTCAACTTTCGGGTCGCCTTCGATCACGATATCCCTCAGTGAATCCGAGTTCGCCATAATGGTCGCGCGCTGTTCGCGTACCATGGCTTCGTCCGAAGGGTGCACCCGCACTTTGATATGTTCGACGCCGACAACCCGCCGGAGCGCTTCTTTGATCTGTGCAAGGACAATCGTATTGTCCAGTCTGACCTGCCGCTTCACAACCAATTCGGCGATGCTGAGTGCAAAGCGCATCATGATTTCTTCGGATTGTGATTGCAGATGTGTGAATTCCTTTTTGATGCTCGCCATCAGCGTCTCCAGTTGGACGAGCGCTTTGATGATCGACCGCTGGCGTTCTTCGCTGAGGCGCGTTTCGTATTCCACCTGCGAAATGCGCCGTCCTTCTTCAATCCCCGCCTCCCAACCCTGACGGTATCCATCGTCAAAGGAGCGGGCATGGTGCTCTTCACGCTTTTCCACTTCCTTGCGCTTGATCACCGACGCCGCCGAAGGAGCAGCAAAGCCCTGAAGATGCATCGGTCCCTGGCGCTGCGGTTCGGTCACCGGCTCGTTCTCCCAGATGGGAAACGGGCTCGGTGCCGCCTTTTGCTCCAACCGGACATTCCGGACCGGTTTCCATATGCGGACCACGTTAGACAAACACTTCTTCCTTTCCGCCGCGTCCGGCAACCACTACTTCACCGGAATCTTCCAATTGCTTCACCACCTCCACGATACGCGTCTGAGCCGCTTCCACTTCCTTCAAACGGACAGGTCCCATATACTGCAGTTCTTCCTTCAACAAATCCTGAGCACGTTCGGACATATTGCCCATTATCTTCTGTCGCAGTTTCTCCTCGGACACCTTCAAGGCCATAGCAAGATCCTTCTTGTCCACTTCACGGAGAATCCTCTGAATACCTTTATCGTCAACAAACAGCAAGTCCTCGAATAGAAACATCAGTCTCTTGATTTCCCCCGCCAGTGACGGGTCTTTTTCCTCAATCTTTTCCATGATAATCTTGGCTGTCGCCGTCGTGCATTTGTTCAGCACCGCAGCCACCGACTTCGTCCCGCCCATCGAACTCATGCTCTGGCTTATTTCCGATTCTGCAACATCCTCCAGCACCTGTTCCATTTCCGACAAGAGCGATGGCGCGACCTTGCCCAGCGTTGCAATCCGGTAGGTGACGTCGCTACGAAGATCCTCCGGCAGTTCGGCCAAGACCTGGGCCGTTTGATCTGCCGACAGATTGGAAAGAATCAACGCAATCGTTTGCGAATGCTCTTTCTGGAGAAAACTTGCAAGCTGTTTCGGATCCGATTTCTTCAGCATGTCGAAACCGGTAACGTGGGAGAGTACTCTCACTTTTTCCATTATGTCAGCTGCTTTTGCGAAACCGAGTGACTTCTCAAGCAGTTTCTGCGCAAAATCGATCCCACCCTGAAAGACGTATTGCTGCGCGACGATCAATTGGTGGAATTCGTCCGTCACCATGTCGATTGTTTCAGACGCCACGCCCTTCACGCTTGCGATTTCCAGTGTCAATAGTTCAATTTCCGACTGTGTCAGCAACCGCATGATCTTTGTGGCTGCTTCACCATCGAGCGAGAGCATCATCAGAGCGGCCTTTTGCCGGTTCGTTAAATCTTCTGTTTTCATTTCATCGTTCCTCTGCGAGCCATACTTTTAACAGTCGTGATGCATCATCGGGCTTCTCCTGAACATATTGTGCAATCCGTTTTCTCTTTTCAGCCCGGAGCCATGCTTCCTCCGATATTTCCTCCTCGGCCGACGGAAGGGCAATGGAGTGCCGTCGCGGTTTCAGCGCGCGCTTCCCGCCTTCACTAAGTTGCAGACGATCCCCCCCATGTTCTCCGGCTCCCAACAATCCTCCGATATCATCTGCCGAGGCCCCCGATGCGCCGAAGGTTCCGACGTGAACTCTCATCCTGTTCAACAACCGGCGCAGAATCAGCAGCGCCGCCAACATCGCGACAACAAGAAATCCCTTCTGCGCGATGTCATTCCAATCGGCAAACGGCGAGTTCTTGTAGAGCATCTCCTCCGGCGGCACATTGTTTCCGAACGGAAGATTCACGACCGACACTTCATCGTTTCTCTGAGCGTCGTACCCGACTGCCCGCTTCACAATCTCCGTCAATTGCCCCATTTCTTCCTGCTTGCGGGGGATGTACTCCGATTTCTTTTCTCCGTTCACCTCCACCGTCTTCAGCGTTCCGTTGACCATCGCCGCCACGGATATTCGCTTGATCGCGCCAACGCCTTCCACGATGTGTTCTACGGTCTTGTTGATTTCATAATTCGTAATCGAATTCAACCGCGACGATGGATCGGCGGAATCGCTGATGGGTGTTTTTTCTTCCGTTGTCTGCTCACTCCGGATGGCGGTGTTCTCGGGATCATATTTTTCCAAATTGCGTTCGACCTGGCGGAAGTCGAGCTGTGCCGTTACCTGACCTGGACAAGCGCATTCCCGTTTCCGACCGCCCCTTCCAGAATGGACTGGGCTTTTTTCGTGAGATACGATTCCACCTTCTGCTGAAGTTCGTACTGGGTGGAGCTCAACGCCGAAAGCGAATTGGTCTGCGAATTATCCGACAGCAGAACGCCGCGGGAATCAACGATCGTCACGTTATTCGTTTCCAAGCCTTCCACACTGCTGGCAATCAAATGTCCGATACCCTGAATGGTTTCCCGCTTCAGCGGTTTCCCCGATTTCAGCTTCAAGACGACGGACGCTGTTGTTTGTTTCTCATCTTCCTTGAAGAGCGCTTTTTCTGGAACGACGATATGAACACGCGCGCCTTCCACTTCCTCCAGTTGGAGAATCGTCCTCGCCAGTTCGCCTTCGAGTGCTCGCCGGTAATTTATCTTCTGCACGAAGTCAGACACACCAAGATTTGTACGGTCGAATATTTCATATCCGATAACGCTGGAGTGCGGGATCCCCTCCGCTGCCAAAGAGAGACGCAATTCATAGATTTGTTGCTTCGGCACCAGAACCGTCTTCCCACCGTCATCGAGCGTGTACGGAACACTTTTCTCTTTTAGCTTTTCGACAATTTTTGAAGCATCCTCTGCCGCGAGGTTGCCGAAGAGCGTTCCGTACGCGGGCCGGTTCACGACGGTGACCATCGCGATGATGCCTGCAACGGCTCCGATGGTGACGCCGGCAAGCACCAATTTCTGTTTCAGCGAGAGCCGCTCAAAAAAAGAAGCCAATTGTCCCGATATCTGTTGTGCCATGGTTCTTCTCCTAGACCGGCGTTCTCATTATTTCGCGATACATGTCGACCGTTTTATTTCTTATTTCCATTAGCAAATCGAAGCTTGTGCGCGCCTTTTCCACCGATATCATCACTTCGTGAAGATCCGTCGCCTGACCTGTCACGAGTTTATCCACCGCGACGTTGGCCTGCTGCTGCAGGCCGTTGACGTCCGTGATCGCGTTGTTCAGCATAGAGCCGAACGAGGATGTGGAATCCTGCACCGCTGACATTCCAGACTTCGGGCCGGTCGCCGGTTTGACATTCTGCAGCAGTGAGAGACCTTCGGTGATTTTCATCCGCTCATCCTTTCCTGTCTATGACTGTACCCAAGGCAACCGACTGAGGTGCGCCATCCCGCTTGTAGGCATGATAAGAACGCACGGCATCGACTGCGGTGGGAAATAGTTGTTCGAAGTACGATCTTTCTCCGGATGTCAAAACATCCGCTTCCGGAGCATCTTCTCTGGCTGCCGGTGTCGCCACTCGGGGAGCGTCGAATTGCTCCCATTGCCGCGGCCGTACGCTTGAAGAAGCTGCCTGGGCGCCATAGGTCGATGCGTGCGGAAGCTGTATGGGATTAATTTCCATGATTAGATATCCAGTGCGTCTTTTGCAATGGTTTTTTCCGCCGTCACGACAGTAACATTGGCTTCATACGCACGCGATGCGGAAATCATGTCCACCATTTCCGTCACGACGTTGACGTTCGGCAGTTTAACGTAGCCCTCCGGATCCGCATCGGGGTGTGACGGATCAAATATTTTTCGGAACGGAGAATTGTCATCAGCCTGAACCGACTCCACCGCTCCCGGAACGGATTCTGTGCCGGAGAACGACGCTGCCGAATCCACAAAGTGATTTGCGTCGGTCGATGCCATACGAATCGAGGCATTCTGGAATTGCGATGCAAACGTCCCGGCCTTTCCTCCCTTTAGAACAACGACCTTCCGGACATACGGCCCCCCGTCCTGTGTTCGGGTCGTCTCGGCGTTCGCCATGTTTGTCGCAATGGCGTTCATCCGTTTTCGCTGGGCACTCAAACCAAGCGAGCTGATATTGAAACCGGAAAACAACTTGTCAATTTTCATACCTGTCCTTTGATGCTCTTCTGAATGGATCGGAATGAATTTGCGAGCAGCCGCGAGGCGTACTTGAAACGGATCTGATTCTTGGCAAGCTCTGCCATCTCAAAATCGATGTCGACGTTGTTGATGCCGCTGGCCAGATCGTCGTCACTCAGGGAGCCATCAACGGGCTTATCTGCGACTTTTGCTTCGGGAATTCCGTTCGTCTCAACATTCATCGCCATGTGGCGCTCGTTTGTCGCCAACGGGGCAAGCGTCTGCTGACGCGACGCTCCCGCCAACTCTTCTTCAAACGTCACGTTGCGCGCGCGGTATCCTGCCGTTGTTATATTGGCAATATTCGAGCCGATCACTTTCTGACGCAGCGTGTATGCGCCCAGGGCTTTGCTGAGCAGCGGAATTTTTGAATCGTCAAAGAGGTTCATCGTTGTCGCTCCACCATTATTCTGGCAGATATGACAACAACTCCAATGCCAAACTTTTTATGTGCTGTTTTTAGAGAAGAAAGGGAAATTCTTGCGGAAAAATCGTTACTCGGAATGGTGTTGGCTGTTGATTGTGTAGCAGGTGGCCACTATTCGCCATCATATTCAAGTACTATCTCAGATGTGCGGCCGCAATGACAGATGAATTCAATGCGAACGATCTGGTCACCATTGCGGTGTAGAACGATCCGAGGTTTATCCTGCTCCATTGCCGCCTGGGCATGGCTGTGTACTTGCTCTGTCGGAACGGCCGACTGTTTGATGATGTTGCCGAGCCGGGAATTTGGCGGTAGTTGGATGGATTGAGAATCCATCATTGAGCCGAAAGAGGTGAAATCGTTGCCGCTCATGGTTTGCACTTCGCAAGTTTGTGGAGTGTGGCTGGAATCGATTCCAGCGGTACGACAGCATCTGCGATTCCTTCATCCACGGCAGCCTTCGGCATACCATAGACGACACAGGAGTCTTCGTCCTGGGCGAGAACGTACCCCCCTTTTTTCTTAATGAGTTTCAATCCTTCCAACCCGTCTTTTCCCATGCCGGTCATGATGACGCCCAGCAGCGGTCCGCTAAATACTTCTGCCGCGGAGCTCATCATGATATCAGCGGAAGGATGATACAGAGTATTCCGTGGCTCGTCAGAAATCCTCACACACACGCCGCTGCCTGTTTTGGCGAATGTCATATGTTGACCGCCCGGTGCAACCAGCACGATGCCAGGCTCGAACATGTCCCCGTCCTCCGCCTCCTTGACGGTCAATTCGCTCAGACTGTTCAGACGTTCCGACATCGATTTGGTGAATCGTGGCGGCATGTGTTGAACGATCGCGATCCCCAACGGAAATTTCCCCGATATCTTTGGGAGGGTCTGCAGCAGCGCAAACGGCCCCCCGGTGGAAATACCCAGCACAAGAGCCTTGAAATCCTTTGTGGTTGAGGCGACAGAGGCGGCGCCGGATACGCTTTGGCGCACCGCACCGCCTTCTCCCGCAACTGACCGCGCTGTGGAAGTACGAATTCGCTGCAATCGTGAGGCAAGGGAACGGCTGCGAACGATGTTCTTCACTTTCCCGATCAGCTCTTCCTTGATCTTAACGATGTCCAGGGAAACGTAGGACAATTCTTTCGGAATAAAATCAACGGCGCCCAGACTCAGCGCTTCCAGCGTTGACTGCGCCCCTTCTGTGGTCAGCGAACTCACCATCAACACCGGCAGCGGCATATCCCTCATGATGATGCGCAGTGCAGTCAGCCCGTCCATTCCCGGCATTTCAATGTCCATGGTGATAAGGTCGGGACGAAGCTGCCGGATTTTTTCTATGCCCTCTTTGCCGTCGCGAGCTGTGGCAATAACTTTGATCTCTGGATCCGATTCCAGCATCATGGAAAGAGATTTTCTCATGAATGCGGAATCATCAATGACAATAATATTGATCGTTTTGCCCATAGGGAGGACTATGAATACATTTTCATTAATTCAGAAATATCGACGATCATGATCACCCGGCCGTCACCTAAAATAGTGGAGCCGGCGATCCCCTTGATGGTACCAAGATATTCGCCGAGTGTCTTAATCACAACTTCTTTCTGGCCCAGCAGTGAATCCACAACAATGCCGAGTCGTTGTTCTGCGATCCCGACAACCACGATATACAGCCGCTCTGTTGCGACGTCAGAACCGCTGACTCCCATGGCGCCCCCAAGATGTGCAAGAGGCAGGACGGAATCGCGCAGTCGAATGACCTGCTTACCGTTGATCGTTGATATTTCGGTTACGTCGACGCGCACAACTTCGATGACGGAGTCCAGCGGAATACTATAGACTTCTTTCTTTACTTCCACCAGCAGGGCTTGAATAATGGCAAGGGTCAGAGGCAGCTTAATGACAAACGTGCTTCCAACTCCGAGTTCCGATTCAATATCGATCGTACCTTTGAGTTTGGCGACATTCGTCCGGACAACGTCCATTCCGACACCACGGCCGGAGACATTCGTGACTTTCTGAGCCGTGCTAAAACCGGGCGCAAAAACCAGATTGAACGCTTCGGTCTTGGACATTTCCCGCGCCCGTACTTCCGTGATCGTCCCCTTCTCGATCGCCTTCTGTTTCAACTTTTCCGGATCCATGCCCTTGCCGTCATCGGCCACAGAGATCATGATATGATTGCCTTCATGCTCTGCTTTGACCGTCACTGTCCCTTTTGCCGGCTTGCCCTTCGCCAACCGATCTTCGATAGACTCAACGCCGTGATCGGCTGCATTCCGAAGAAGGTGAACGAGTGGATCGTTCAGTTCTTCGCCGAGGGACTTGTCGAGCTCGGTGTCTTCCCCGAACATGACCAGTTCAATTTCCTTTCCCATTTCTTTTGCGAGCTCACGCACCAATCGCGGAAGCTTGTTGAACACTTTTCCGATCGGCACCATCCTGGTTTTCATCACCGCCATCTGTAATTCTGTTGTGATGAAATCGATGTGGGAGTTCGTTTCGCCGAGTTCCCGTGTCGCTGGTATCGATTCGTATTGTTCACTCATTTGGTGGACAATTTGTGACAGCCGGTTGCGTCCCAACACCAATTCGCCGACCAGATTCATGAGCGTATCCAGACGCGCCACATCGACACGAATCGTGGAATCGACGACTTTCGACTGTCCCACGGTCGCGGCGGTTGCGATTCCGGCATGCTCTGGTTCCGAGTGCATGGGTGCAGCGCTCGGTTCATCCTGCGGAATCTCCGCCGGGGCTGCCGTAAGACCGGCCTCCTCCAGATTAGCCTTCTTCACTACTTTCTTTTTCGACGCTTCCGCCGGAGCCGGCGCAGCAGTAGCCGGTACGGCTTCATCGGTGGCGATCGCTGCAAGTTTCTGACAAATGCTGTCGATGTCGACGGGGTCGCTTTTATGCTGCTCGATGTTTTGCAGCAGCAGCTTCAAGAGATCGTAGGCTTCGAACATGACGTCCATTTTGGGGCGCGTGACAGTGAGATCTCCGCGTCGAATCTTGTTGAGCACATCTTCGAACTTGTGTGCAAGACCCGTCATTTGATCAAACCCGAGAAACGACGACGTTCCCTTCATCGTGTGCACAGCGCGGAATATAACATTATGCAGTTCTTCTCCAACACCAGAAGATCCCCTCCCAGCTTGTCGATGATTTCGTTTGACTCGACAATAAAACTGTCTAGAATCTCCGCCATTTCACTGTCGAATGATGGACCCGTGCTCATATTATTGCCCTTTCAGCCATTGATCGACAATCTCATCCGCTGCATTTTGCCGATTGGGAGATTTCGTGAAACTGGCGTCAATGTCAAATGGTTTTTGAACCTTTGATTCATCCTGCACCGACGGCACAGTCGCGTCCTCGCCGTCTTCGAAGCGTTCCAGCGCATTACCCAATTGCGTACGCACGGACTCGATGATGTGAACGACTCCCGCGAGCTGCTGGCTTGTGATGTCCTGCACCTGCAAGGCCATCGCGATAGTCATGGAATCATCTTTCGTCTCAGTGAGGTATTTCTCGGCAGTTGCCAGGACATTCTCGGACTCCTCTGTCGGTACGATAAGTGACCGCAGTTTCTTCAGTTCGCGTTCGGCCCCCGTTACTTTCTCGCTCATCGCCTCCAGCACATTCAGTATTTCGACCGTGGCAGACTCTGTCGCTTCGCTCACCTTCGAGAGCTGGCTGGCCGCCTTCGGCATGCGGTTTGAACTCTCCTCAATGGAGAATTTGACGTTCTCCAGCAATGGTACGAGTCCGCGCACCATGTCAACAAAACTTTTCAGCATCAGACGGCGGTTATTGCCGGCGCCTTCCACACTGTGATTGGGAATCGATAGATTGGAGCCCTTAGTATCCGGCGTCGATGCAGATGACTCTGCCATGAGCGTACTCCTCAATTTTCATAAATGATTTGATCAGACACAGCAACGGCATGATGTTCATACCGACTTCATGATAAGCTCGATCTTCTCTTTCAGGCCGGCGGGCGTGAAAGGTTTGACGATGTAGTTGTTGACACGCGCCTTCATTGCTTCGATAACATCCTCTTTGTTGCCGCGCGTGGTGATCATCAATATCGGAAGATTGATAAACTGGTCATTGGCGCGGATCCAGCGGACCAGATCGAGGCCGTTCATCTCCGGCATATTCCAATCGGTAATGACGAAGTCCGCCCCCTCCGCGGCAAGTTTTCCGGCCGCTTCCTTTCCATCGGCGGCTTCGATCACAGTTTCATATCCGAGTGACTTGAGTGCGTTGACCACAATGCGGCGCATTGTAAGGGAGTCGTCCACAACGAGAAATTTTTGGGCTGGCATAGTTGTATTTGTTCGTTAATGAATTTAAATCAATGAGCTATTCGCTCCAGCTGAGATATTTGGAGACTTCGTATTGAATTTTTTCCAGGCTGAACGGTTTGTTGACGTACGAACGGACACCCAACCGCGCACCGAGCTCCTTATTGGCATCATCAGTGAGCGATGTCAGAATAATCACCGGAACATCCTTCATCTGCGGATTCTCGCGCAGTGCCTTAATGAGCTCGAAACCATCCATGTTCGGCATATTGAGATCGGTAATCACAATATCAAAGGAGCGCTGCGGAAGTTTCTCCAATGCATCCATGCCGTCACAGGCCGTCACAACATCAAATCCTTGCATGCTAAGGGAAACAGACACGAATTTTCGCACTGTCGCAGAATCGTCAACTGCTAGCACTGATTTGCCCATGGCTGCCTCATTCCTTCTTGTAGACAACTGTTTTCGGAAAACTGATCAGCTTGAACGCAGTGGATATTCCGTGCAACGACTCCGCGTAGCCTATAAAAAGGAATCCGCCCGGCGTGAGGCTGTCATAGAGATTTGAAATTACTTGAATTTTTGACTGTTGATCGAAGTAAATCAGCACATTGCAGCAGAAGATGATGTCAAACGACGACATCATTCTCATCCGTGCCCGATCGTACAAATTGAGATTTTCAAAACGTACCAGTTTCCTGACCTCGTCCACCAGGCAGAAGCGCTGATCCTCTTTGCGGAAATATTTGTCCAGGTATGGCTTGGGCGTATTGCGAACGGAATACTCGCGATAGATTCCCTGGCGTGCCGTCTCAAGAACTCCGTTGCTGATATCTGTTCCGACCACTTCCAGTTCCATCCACGGATATTTGGGTTTTATTTTTTCCAAAAACAGCATTGCCAGCGTATGTGCTTCTTCACCGGACGAACTGGCAGAACTCCAGATACGCACCTTTGTCTTGCCCTGCGCGCGCTTCAATTTTGCAATTTCCGGTAGGAGGGTGTTTTCCAATGCTTCAAACTGCGGTTCGTTCCTGAAAAAGAACGTTTCGTTGAAAAATCTCATTTCATCGCTGCGCCTGGTGCCGAATTTCAGCATCTGGATGTATTTATCGTAGTTGTCCAGCGCCAACACCTGCAGGCGTTTGCCAAGCCTTCCTTCCAGAAGATACTTCTTGGTATCCTGGAAATAGATGCCGGTATCGGTGTAGATGAAATCTCTCACCTGCCGAAACGCATCGTCCGACATTTTGACCGTTGTCGGAGAGCTGAACGTGTGCGGTATGGCTGCTTGTAGTGGCAAGTATTAGATCCTCCGTATCATATGACCATCAATCACTGCAAGGAGATCGTTGTCGGATCAATGCCCTGCGCTTGGAGCGTTGCCGCAGCAACGTCACGCACCATTTCATCGTCGTCAGTCAGAAACCGGGCAATGAATTCCGGTATCCGGGAATCAGATATGCCGGTGAGCAGTTCCATGACATGAATGCGCAGCCAGGGATCTGGATCTTCAACAACATTATCAAGAAACTGCATCGCCTTGTCGCCGTCCAACCGGAACAGCGTGTCAATGACGGCAATCCTCACATCCTCTGACCCTTCAGACCAGGCTCTCTTGACAATCTCGAACGCGTGGTCGACCATGGGAAGATCGGCCTCCGCCGCGACCTTCCGGAGGGGCATTTTTCCCAGCAACATGACTACTTCTTTCGACGGTTGGATCCGACCCCGCTCCATGAGCTGGACGAGAAGCGGGAGTACGCCGCTGCGGTTTTCAAGAAGCGGCAGGATGACCGCATCAAGTTCATCCTGATGGGACAGCGACATAATCAGCGCTTCCGCAACGTCATCTCCTTCGATTCCACCCAGCGCCTGAGCCGCGCTTATCCTCATGGGAGTCTCATCGTTGACGAGCGATTCTATCAGGACACCACGAAGCGCCGACATCCCGTGGATTGGAATGCCACATCGCTCTGAAATCCTCAGGAGCGCAAAGAGGAGAGTTCTGCGCAGTTTCCCTTTCAGCATATGAAGATGATCCTGC
Organism: Ignavibacteriales bacterium; assembly: GCA_026390635.1. Taxonomy (GTDB): domain Bacteria; phylum Bacteroidota; class Ignavibacteria; order UBA10030; family UBA8401; genus JAPLFO01. The sequence continues at coordinate 5,331 of JAPLFO010000176.1, read as the reverse complement.
AGTACATCAATGGCCGACGGACCTCCGATAGCACTGATCGCCTCGAGGACCGTGTAGAGAACAATCGGATCCGCTTTCGGATCGGCAAGCAGTTTGTTTGTCTGGAAGAGAAGAAAGTCCGCCGCTTGCTGGCCGCCGATCTTCCCGAGGGCTTCTGCTGTCGGCGCCTTCGCATAGTCGCTGCTGTCAAACGCGCGCATGAGGTGAGGTACTGCCAGCAGGGAACGGATGTTCCCCAGCGCTTCGATGGCGGAGACAATAACATTCGGATCGGGATCTTCGAGAAGTGTCAGCGTGTGCTGGACGGCATCGGCATGTCCGATCAATCCGAGAATGTCGACTGCAAATTTTCTGATATCCTGATCGACGTCGTACAAGTATGGAAGCAACGCCGGGACGGAGTTCTCCCGGAGCTGGAGCAGAAGTTCTCCTGCAAGATTCCGGGTTACGATATTGTCATCGCTGATGTACTCGACAACTGCCCGGGCGACATTCGTGTTGCCGATCGCTGTGAGCGCACGGAGCGCCGCATCGCGGACACCTTTGTTTTCATCGCGCAGTGCAGCTGCGAGAGCAGCGATGGGAGCAAATCCGCCCCGCTGTCCAAGCTCTTCGGCTGCTCTCCGGCGTACCGCCGGATCTGTGTTCGAGAGCAGAGCCGCCAACTGTTGCTTAAAATCATCTACCATAGGTTTTCCCAGCCGACGTGTTAGTGTATGTTTCGCATCCTAACCGTTTCTATTTTTACACCAAGAATAATGCCACCAATAAATGTCGAAATACTATACAATAATGGGGCAATTTTGCAAATCGCTGCAGATTATTGGCCAAATGGCACAATGCAACCACATGAGGTTCACAGCGGTTTGATTTCAATAAGTCCGGAAGATTTAATGATCTTCACTTCAGAAATCTCTTGATCCATCATTTTCTTCGCGCCGTTAATGTCGACCACCACATTGCTGTAAATTGTTCCCCGGACGGAGATGGTTGCGTCTTTCTCGTCGCGAAGCCCTTCATTCAATTGGTCCCGTTCTTTGGTGAGGACACCAATCTTGCCGGGCAGCACTTTTTGGATAGACTGCAGTCTTGCCAGAAGTTCTTTCATCTGCTCGTTCAATCCTGCACCATTCATCTGCATCATCGTCAACTTATAGATTCCGTCCTTGACTTCTGCCATTTGCTTCTCATCCTGTTTCAGGTCCTTCTCCAATTCTCCGAGCCGCTCCAGGAACTTTCCTCGTTTTCCGATACGCACAATGACTTTCGATCCATCGGCATGACCAAGGTCCCACACATCTATTCCATCCAATGCATCGATGGTTCCTCCGATGAAAACCGCTTTCTTCGCATCGACTTTTCCCTGTGCATCCAATTTTGCATTGAGACATTCTCTTCCAATGATGATATCTTTCCCCGCAATCACAGTTTGGTTCATGACGTTATGGACCTTCGCAGTGCCTCCTGCCACAATTTTTCCCTTTCCATGACCGGCAAATGCTTTATGGACGGTAACGTCGCCGCCCACCTCGACAGTGGCTTCGCCGACGTTCCCATGTACCTCCAGATCGCCCTTCACTTTGACGGAAAACTCTCCTTTGATGTCGCCGGTGATTATCATGGAACCAACGAAGTCAATATTGCCGACCGAATAGTCAATATCCCCGTGTATCGTCATCTTCGGCAACACCTCAATGGATCCGTCTTTGTGTTTAATAATGTGACCGTCTGCAGAAGCGATAACGCTCTGTGCATCGTTGGGATCCAGAGACGTAAGTGCACCTGTAACGGGGGAAACTTTTTTTACTGCACGTGCGGCAATTTTTTCGCCATTCACTTTGTACCCCGCGGTTCCTGGTTCCGGAGGATGGAGAATCGCAACTTTCTGACCTTTCAGCACATTGTGGATGAAATGAAGTTCGTGGATGTCCACCCTGCCGTTTTCATCCTGGATGGGTCGCGCCTTTTCCGTATCAAACAGATATTCCACGACACCGTCTTTTCCTTCAATCCCCCTAATGCCCTGTGCAATGAGAATCGGTTTGTCGAACACCGGTCTCGAGGCAATTGCCACCAAAACCGCGTCACTAACGCCCATCGTCACACCTGCATCCGACAAAGCCTTGCGGATCGTTTCAATCGTGATCTCTTCCTTCGGGGTGCCCGTTTTCACTGTCACATATGACTGATACAAATCATCCGACACCACGACGAGAATATTATCATTCGTTTGGTCCATGTTCATAATTCCGTCTTTTCATTCCGGACGTTGAGTCCGCAACGATGTTTTTTGAAGCACTTGCGCGAGCTCTGAGGTCAGGGACGACATCAGTTGTTCGAGCTCTTTGTTCTGCTCGCTCAATTGATGTGTCAGCAGTGCATTTTCTATAGCATTGGCCGTCGCAAATAGGACAATGGAGAGGAGATGGAGTGACGATTCCGTCGTCACGAGGCTCTCATTGATTAGTTCTCCGATGAATACGCCCACAACTCGTGATCGCGTCCAGAGGGCCTGAATGATCCAATTGTTCCCGGTTTGGCGTGAAGGAATGATAACAGCTCGATTCTGGCTGATTGTCCAAGCGATTGTTCCATCCGCGATGCATTCATCGATTTCCTTTTGAAGGAGTATCCGGTCAACATCAGGTGCGGCATCTGCGATCGCAATGTCCGCGTCGGCATCGTCAACGATGAGAAACGCAAGGGTACGGAACCCCATGATGCGATCCAGATGCAATCGCGTCGATGTCAGAATCGATGATTGGGTCTGTGTTGGTCCGATGTTGGTTAACGTATCGACGAACGACACGATCATTTCAAGAGCCTCGCGCGTCCATCGCTCCATTTCTTCGAGATCATGAATGCGGTTCTGGAGGTCCTGCAATTCTTCCTCGGAAATCATTGTGTGGTTCATGTGTTGTCACCCGCTATCATCGAATTGATGGAATCGTTGTATTGGCGCTCCACCTGCTCCACGATCGGCGTCAGCACATTGAGAGAAAGACCGAGCGAATCCCATCCGGAGCGGTCCAGAGGCGGAACACAATGCTCGCCGCTATTTCCGAGCCGCATCACATGCGCCAGCACGTCGGCAACGTGGACAATAGCTGTTTCGACCGGAAAACGGGACGCCGCTGCCGGTGAATGATGGAATGCAACGACTTCTTCGACCCGGGGCGGCAGCTTCCACGACTGCACGAGTATTCGGCCCACCGCGGCGTGATCGTAGCCGAACACTTCCCTTTCTGCGACATACAGCAGTTTGTTCTCGTCCTTCGCCCGCATCATCGCTTCCAGAGAGCGCTCAGGCTCCTTCTGGAACATGATAAGTCTGCCAAGATCGTGAAGAATGCCGGCTGTGAAGAAGAGTTCGACGTTCGTTTCCCTGCGATGGGTCGCCAGCATTTTCGCCGTGAGCCCGCAGGCAATACTATGCCGCCAGAACGATTCCATGCTGACAAGATTCGAAGGAATCCCTTTGAATAACTGCATGACAGATGTCAGGATCGCAAGGGCGCGAAGTTCCTGAATGCCGACGATCGCCACGGCGCGGGAAACAGTTTCAATATGGGTGGGGAAATTATAGAACGCACTGTTCACAATACGTAACAGGCGGGCTGACAAGCCTGAATCCTCGCTCACGATGCGGGCGATGTCTGCAAGGGATTTCCGTGGATTGTTGATCGCCTCGTTGATCTGGGTGTAGATCATCGGAAGCGAGGATATTTCCACGTATCCTTTCAACAAATCATGTGGACTATTGGCCATTGTCTGTTCCCTCCATCTGTTGTTTCACCTGGCGCACGGTGGCAATTCTGAACAGTTCTTGAACGACGGGATCCGTCCGGTCAGTGTGCCGGAAGAGGGTGCCGAATTCCTCCTCTGCAATGCGCAGTCGTTCGGGGTCAAGCTGCGCCATGGTCTTCGCATCCACGGATTCCTTTTCGACACCCTGGACGTCTGCTTCCAGAACTCCCCAGATTCTGAAAACACGCAGGTTCTTCTCCGTAATTTCCTGTCCCGGGCCAAGAAGGACCCTTCCGCTTCGATCTCTTACTTCCGCCGCCAAGATCATGCCGGGTTCCAGATAATCAACATTAATTCTTCCCATTATCCGCAGTTATTGTGAGTAGGCACGTTCATCCAGCATTGCCGGGCCGCAATTCATCCCTCGATTATAGATCTGACACGGTTTCATTTTTTCTTCCTGATCATCGACTGCCTTTTTCCAGACAGAACGCTGAGATGTACACAGCGTGTTGAGCGAACCTTGTCAGGCTCTCACTCCAATCTGCTTTTGATGCGATTGGTGCGGCGGCGTACGCGCAGATCGGCTCTCGACTTCGCCTCCGCCCGACAGATTGAATTTCGCCAGCAGGTCCTGCAGTGTTTCCGTCAGACGATTCAAGTCATCGGAGGCTCTGGCGATTTGCTGAGTCCCTTGGGATGTTTCCTGGATGACTGTACTGATACCGTCCACATTTTTCGCAATTTCTTCGCTCGCCTTTGACTGTTCCTCAGAAGCTGCCGATATTTGAGTGACCATCATCGTCACCCGATTCGCGCCGTTGACGATCCCCTCGAGCGTCGCACCGGCCTGCTCTGTCAGGCGGATTCCCTTTTCTACCTCCGTTGTTCCTTCCTCCATCGAAACGACAGCTTCGCGCGTATTGATTTGAATCTCCTTGATCATGGAGGCAATTTCCTTTGTCGCTCGCGTTGTCCGCTCAGCAAGTTTTCTCACTTCATCGGCAACCACGGCGAATCCACGGCCCTGTTCTCCCGCTCTCGCCGCTTCAATCGCTGCATTCAGCGCCAGAAGGTTTGTCTGGTCCGCGATGTCGTCAATCACAGAAACAATTTCGCCGATCCGATCGGATGACTTCCCCAATTCCTTGACTGTGGTGGCGGAGCGATTTACGACATCCGAAATACGGCGCATGCCATGAGCCGATTCCACCATAACGCGCTTGCCGCTTTCGGCCGCTTCTTTTGCTTCACGGGCCGCCTCGGCCGTCTTACTTGCCCCCTGAGAGTTCCCGACAATGGTTTTTGTCATTTCCTCCACCGACGAGGCAACCTCGCTTGCCTGGCTGCTTTGCTCTTCAGATCCTGCAGCCAGCTGCTCTGTGCTTGAAGAAATTTCCGACGATGCACTGGCGACCGCCATTGCCGCTTCCCGGACGTGTGTAATAGTCGAGCGGAGATCGTTCACCATACTGTTCAAAGAGGTGCCAAGCTCCCCGATCTCATCGCGCGTCGAGATTGGTATTTCCACAGCCAAGTCCCCGGAAGCTATTTGAGCGGTGGAGGAAATCATCAAACGGAGAG
>JAPLFO010000049.1 GCA_026390635.1 Ignavibacteriales bacterium | reverse complement strand
TGCAATAGTGGAAATGTGTTCCTGAAACGCTTTTTCAGATTTCTCCGTCTGCCATTGCACAAGGAACCAAACAGAAAGCATGATGATCACGCTCGTTGTCCCGGCTACCGGGAGAAGAAATTTGTACTTCAGACTCAGATTTCGCATTGTTCACCTTTCTCTTTGTCGTATATAGATTTCCGGCGTATGGCCTCCTGTGACGCTCGTAAATCTATCCTTCTCTGCCGTTCCCATTATCGCACGCACCCATCGTTCAGTCAGTCCCCTACATTCTGTATTTCGATTTCAACCATTCATACGCAGCGTTGATTTCTTTCGTCTTTGCCTCCGCCAGTTCCTTCAACTCCGGGCCCAGATGCTGCACTTTGTCCGGATGATAGAGGCCAACGAGATCCACGTATCGCGTTCTGATTTGAGCTTTGGTCAGGCGCCCGCGTAGACCGAGAAGCTTACCGTAGTAAATTGTTTTCTCGTTGTCGCTCGCCATGGCGGGATCGAAGCCCGCATTCTCATGCCCGTCATATCGTTCGTACCGTTCATACCGTTCATATTTCTCGTACCGGTCGGAATGGTGGTGCCGATGCGATGAACGGTGTGCATACGGTCCGACAATCTTCGAAATCTTTTCCACAAGATCCCGCCGTTGTCCTCCAAAGGGAAGAAGGTAGTCCAGCAACAAGTGGTTGACCGTTTTCCATTCTGTGGTTTTTGCCCGTTGTGCATTTTCCGCCAATGCCCGTTCGACGGTGGGGCGCATGTAGTTGCTGCGTAGTTTTTTGAATCGATTATTCTCATCAACCAACGCTGTAACCACGGCAAACACCGGTGTGATTCTCCGTTCTTCAGACGGCTGCAGGACGAGAACGTAGAGCACATGAAATTCGCTCAAGACCGACTCTGGATCCATTTCATCGCTGACATGGCGCGAATAGCAGATGCATTGCAGGTGGCCGTGGATGATCCGGACGAATTCGTTCAATGCCAGCGAAAGGTCGATGTTATACATCTTTTCACACAAAGCGTTCGCCGCTGGCTCAGTATATTGCCGGCGAAATTCTGTATCTGTGCCAATTCCCGATCCGAGGAATCCGCTTGAGAATTTCGCGAGCCCTCCCTGCACCGTTCCAAAGACTCCCCATATCTGACGGTACAACTCATCGTAGATAGTGTACGATTCTTTGTACCTCCGCTGCGATATCAACAGATCGGCGACCTCGCGCATTTTTTCTATCGCGCTCATTATCCCTGCTAGGCGACTGCACTGATAGTGGACTTTTCCACATCCGTCAGCACTTTCTCCAGATCCAGCAGGATGAGGAGTCGGTCTTCCAGTTTACCGACGGATGTGATATACTCGGCATTCACTCCCGCTGTAATAGCCGGCGGCGGCTCGGTCACGCTGCGCGGTATGCGGAGTACCTCGCTGACCGCATCAACGATGAAGCCGATGGTCCGGCCGGACAATTCCACCACGATAATGCGGGTGTTCTTGTCCTGTTCCTTCCGCTCCATTCCGAAGCGTCGGCGCATATGGATGATCGGAATAACCTTTCCGCGCAGATTAATAACCCCATCCACATATTCCGGAGCATTCGGAACGCGTGTCACTTCGAG
>JAPLFO010000052.1:6323-13497 GCA_026390635.1 Ignavibacteriales bacterium | reverse complement strand
GTGCGTGGTGAGTCAAGTGTGGGTGCGCTTTTCGATGCAAATGCAGTTCGATCTACCCCGAGTCCGTCTCAGCCCGGTCCGGGGTCATACAAATTTTTCAGCGGCGGCTATACAATCTTCCGCCACGTGGTTGAGGATACCAGTACCGTTTTCGGTGTGCAATTTGAATTGAATGAGGGTCTCCGTTCGCCGGATCGCAGGAAATCTACGGCAATAATGTTGGTGAACGTTGTTATGAAATATCTGAGAACTCAGTGCGGGAAAAATGTTGAGAACTGGATGAAATAGGGTGAGCATTGTCCATGCTTGAATGTTCTCTCCGTCTGTTGTATCCATACACGAGTGTTGAAAATGAAGAGAGATAGCAGCAAGAAGCCGGAGCTGATCTTTACACTGCTCATTGCAGTTCTTGTCGGATTTCCCGATATCCTGAATGCGCAATACGTTTCCGGACAGACATACTACGGGAAGAATCAATACATAGAATACAAATGCGGCAACTATCCGTTAGTCATCAGCGCTCCCCATGCCGGCACAGTGACGGCAGCAGAAATGCAGGACCGAAGCTGTGGAGCAACGGACAATGATATGAACACGTATGAGACCGTTCTTGCCATCCGCGATTCAATCTACGCAAAGACAGGCAAGTATCCGCACCTCATCATCAATCATCTTCGAAGGATCAAGCTGGATCCCAACAGAGAAGTGAGCGAGGCAACCTGCGGAGACACAGTGGCATTGATCTCGTACAAAGAATATCACGCGTTTATCGACAGCGCAAGGGCCCAAATGCTTCGCAGCTATGGCAAAGGACTCTATAATGACTTTCATGGCCATGGCCATGCCATTCAACGCATTGAAATCGGCTATATGCTGACTAGTGATGATCTCGCAAAACCTGATTCCTCTCTGGATAGTGCGCTCTTTATCAACAAGAGTGGTGTGAAGTATCTGGCAGGAATCGTGCCGATGACATTTTCGCAGCTCATTCGCGGACCGAAAAGTCTTGGAAATATCTTTGAAGAGCAAGGATATCCCGCAGTGCCAAGTCTTGCACAACCAAATCCCGGAACAGCTTCCTACTTCGACGGCGGCTTCAGTGTAGGTCTTCATGGTTCGATGAATGGAGGAACCATTGACGGCATTCAGCTGGAAGTGAACTATGCAGGCATTCGGGACAATGACGCGAATCGTAGGGCGTTTGCCGGCGCATATTCCAAGGTCATGGACCGGTTTATCCAGGTAAACTATTTTGGGGCGAAAGACTCGGTCGTATTTGGCGATACTGTCAATTCGCTTGCAAACGGCAATTGGAGCTCCCCGGCGACGTGGAAAGGCGGTATCGCACCAAGCTCGACGAAGAATGTCGTTATCGGATCCGGCACCGTCGTGACCGTTGACGTCAATACAGCACAATGCAAAGACATCTCATTTGAATCGGCAGATTCCAAACTCGCTATGGCTGCTGACGGAATTCTGAACATCTACGGCAACTTCACCCTCGCCTCGGAAACCCATAACGCATTTTCTTCCTGGGCGCCCGGTGCGAAGATCAGATTCACGGGAAATTTGAATCAGCTGCTGAAGGGATGGAGCACGACAGGATTGTCCACTTCTTTTCATGAAATGGTCATAGACAAGCCCGGAATGAAAGTCACAACGAGCGGTACCAACATGAAATTGGCAATCGGCAGCAGTTTGGAAATTGTCAATGGTACATTTGAATTGGCCGGGACGGATGATATTGAAGGATGGACACTTGATGCCGCGGCTTCCGCGCCCGTCATCACAGTTCAAAGCGGAGGCATCTTTACGATGGTCGGCGGCGGAAACCCGTCCGGTTCCTACATTAGAAAGGGTACTAATGGAGGAAGCGACGATAGAAAGATCGGCAAAATGACCGTATCGGGTGAGGTATATTTTGCCACGTCGGATAGTACGAGAAAGATCAATCTTGGCGGTATAGACATTAACAATGGAGGCGCTGTCTATTTTTCCACATCGAGGGGAACACAGGCGGCTTCCTTCAATCCGGGGACAATCACCATCAATAGCGGCGGACTCTTTAAGAATAGCCTGAGCACGAATATCTGGTATCCGAACAGCGCGACACCGACCTCCGTGATCATTAACAACGGCGGGGAATATTATCAAGCAGGCGGCACAACCTACCTGCCCCAATCAGTCGCTATCAATACCGGCGGCATTGTCCGATATTACTCCACGGCTGCCAGTACGTTGCCGGCGGGCATCTCAACGTACGAGAATCTCTTTATCACCGGCACCAGTTCCAAATTATTGGGAACGCATACCACTGTGAATGGAATTCTCTCGATCCAGAATACGGCAAGCATCAATCGCAACGGGAAGACGCTGACATATGGTCCGCGTGCAACTCTGCAGTATGGATATTCCGGACAGGTGACTGCGCAAACAACTTCGGACAGCCTTCTGCCCGCGACCGGAGGACCGCCGAATCTCAATATCTACAATACAGCCGGGGTTACCCTGCATGCGGATCGGACGATCACGGGAACCCTGAGCCTCAGCGCCGGCTCGCTTTCGACGGGAAGCTCTACAATGACTCTTGGACCGTCTGCAGTCATTGCGGGTGAACAATCGGGACAATATTGTATCGGCAACTTGAATGCCACTCGTTCGGTCGGCACCGGTGGAAATGACTTCGGCGGAATGGGTGTATCGATCAGTGCGGGAAGCGATAATCTTGGTGCGGTGACGGTGACCCGCGTCTCCGGCCCCGGCGGTGTTGTCACCGTCAATGGAAAACAGGGAATCGCCCGAAGATGGGTCATCAGCTCCGATGCTCCTCCATCACTTGGACGGAATGTGACGTTCTCCTGGACGTCCGGCGATGACAATGGAAAAGACCTGACCACAGCGCAGCTCTGGAAGAGCACGGATCAGGGCAGGAACTGGTTCGCTCTTGGATCCCCGGTAAATATTTCCTCAACGCATTCTCTGACTGTTGCTGTCAATTCGTTTTCGCACTTCACCGTGAGTGACAGGAACAATAGTATTTCCGCTGCGGCGAACGAACCGGATGCGGCACCAACAATACTCGACCTTGGACAAAATTATCCCAACCCGTTTAATCCGACAACGCATTTCCGATTTACCGTACCGGACAATGGGCCTGCGAAGGTGACTGTCTTTACTATGCTGGGACAAATGGTTGGAGTCCTCTGGAACGGACAGGCTCACTCCGGGCGATATTATGAGGTGGTGTTCGACGCCATCGCACTTCCGGGCGGATTGTATCTTGTCCGTTTAGAGGCATCAGGTTCTTCCATCGTTCGCAAAATTCTTTTTCTGAAATAGGATAGATGTATGCAGTTTGAACTTGTCATTTTACTCTCAATGCTGATTGTATTTGCTGCTGGTGTTTTCTGGCTGAAGCTGCCTGCCGGTGTTGCGATGGCGGCTGCGTCTGTTGTTGGAGCGCTCGTCGGCGGACAGGGGATTCCCATTCGTCATCTTGTGGAAGGGACATTCGGCTATCTTGATGCAGTTCTCATCATCGCAACGGCGATGATCTTCATGAAGATTGTTGAAGCGACGGGAGCGCTTGGAACGATCAGTTATGGAATGATCAAATCGTTGTATCGCTTTCCGACGCTATTGATGATTCTCGTTGCATTCTTCGTGATGTTTCCCGGCATGCTGACGGGATTATCCTCTGCCTGTATTCTGACGACCGGTGCCCTTGTTGCCCCCGCACTGGTTGGGATGGGCATTCCCGCGGTCTCGGTCGGTGCCTTCATTGCTGTCATGGCCGTGTTCGGGATGATCGCGCCGCCCATCAATATTCCGGTCATGATCATCGGCGGCGGCGTGGATATGCCGTATGTCGGATTTGAAAAGCCATTGATATTCTTGACGTTCCCGCTCGCGATAGTGACGGCTCTGTATGTCCGCGTCCGTTTTATTCGAAAGATTGACGTGAATGATATACTCGATAAACTTCCGAAATCAGTGTATGCGAAGCACGGTATGAAGCTGTTTCTGCCTCTCTTCGTCGTGATCGGATTGATGGTGGGCATTCGGGTAGCCCCGGATTTCGTTCCCGATATTGGCATTCCATTGATCTTCATGATTGGTGCGGTTATTGGAATCTGGACGGGGGAGAGAGTAGAGGTGATCTCTGTCGTGCGCAACGCAATCCGTGAATCTCTTCCGGTACTCGGCATTCTCGTCGGGGTGGGAATGTTTGTGCAGATCATGACACTGACCGGTGTGCGGGGATACCTTGCCGTGAGTGCACTGCAATTGCCTGCGGCTCTATTGTATCTCGGAATCGCAGTTATCATGCCCGCAATGGGCTCCGCGTATGCAGCGTCGTCCGTCATTGGCGTTCCCCTGGTTTTTGTTTTCCTCGGCAGAAATGAGATTGTTGTGACATCTGCATTGTCGCTGATCGCGGGGATCGGAGATTTGATGCCGCCGCCGTCGCTGTTGTGCGTCTTCGCTGCTCAACTGCTCGGTATAAAGAATCACTTTACCGTCTTGAAAGCTGCGATTGTCCCGATTCTTGTTGCGCTGATTTTCGGAATAGTGACCATCATCTATGCTGCAGATATCGGGTCAATGTTGAAGTAGGAGGAATAATGTTGTTCTATCTTTATATCATTATCACCATAGTAATTGCAGCTGTAATTCTCGCGGAATTATTCCGTGAAAAGAGCTGGCGTCACCAGGCAGCGATGGTGATTATCCTTATTCCGCTTGTATTAAGAATATTTCAGATAAAATAATATGCAGCGACATCACTATAGCGCCGTGGTACTGTTGTCCGTCGGATTGATTGTGTCCGGCATAGCGTCAGCAGATTTTCTTTCGATGTATAAGGCGGATGCATTGCATCCATCCGCGTCTCTAACGAAAAGCGGAATGCTCAGTGACTATGTGCCGGCACTCAAAGGAACTAACGGAGATACTCGGGTCTACTATTATGAGAGTGGAAATCCGGGGGCGACAATTCTGCTCCTCGGGGGAACTCACCCGAATGAATCTGCGGGTTTCATTGCTGCGACGGTTCTTGTGGAAAATGCCCATGTCGCCAAAGGGAGATTGATCGTTGTTCCCCAGGCATGTGCCAGTGGATTCACTGTCACCGATCCGTTGGAAGGCTGCCCAACGCACTTTACAGTGGCTGCACAGAGCGGGCCGCGGACATTTCGTTTTGGAGCGCGCGGTGGAAATCCTCTTCATCAGTGGCCTGACCCGCTTGTCTATCGCCATTTCCCATCCGGGCAGCAATTGTCCGGCATGGAGAGCCGGAATCTGAACCGCTCCTATCCGGGACGCGAAAACGGCTCCTTCATGGAAAAGGTGGGCTATGCATTTGTGCAGATGATAAAAAAAGAGAAAGTCGATATTGCGTTTGATCTGCATGAAGCGGCGCCGGAAGTGATGATCATCAACGCGATCATCACGCATGAGAAGGGAAGTGATATCGGCGCAAGTGCCGTCCTGAACCTGGAATTTGAAGATCTGAAATACTCGCTGGAAATATCGCCGAAGAATTTTCACGGCCTCAGTCACCGTGAATGGGGAGATTCAACAGATGTCGTGCCATTCTTGATGGAAACAAGCAATCCGATTCAAGGGCGTATGCGCGGTATCACGAATGAAAAACTTATCCTGGAAGGCCAGGATCCTTTCTATCGAATCGCCGCGCAATTGGGAACGGTTCGGATCACGTATGAGCTTGATGGAGAGCCGCTGTCATTGCGTGTAGCACGCCACTTGCAGGGATTCCGTCGTGTCGTGGAAGCGTATAACGAAGCACATCCGGAAAAGACCGCAATTGTTGAGAATGTTCCGGAGTATCTAAGTGTTGTCAAGCAGGGAGTTGGGAATTTTTTGAGATAGGGATACCCGGCGTCCCGGTGTGGCAAAGTCACTTTCGATCATATTCATGCTCTATTCACCATATCTACCATCAAGGAGATACTTCTATGAAATTCATTCACTCGCTGTGCATTCTCGCACTGCTGACGCTCGCCGCTCTGCCGGTATTCGGACAATCGAAGGACAAATGTGAACAGCCGATTCTCATCACCTCGGCCGGACAAAGTGCAGACGTAACGATGGCAGCCATGCTCTGCAAGAAGGCGGGATTGACAGCAAAAGCAGTCAATCGTGCAACGGCGGCAGACGTGAAGGATGTCAAGACGCTCATCATTGTTCCGGGATTCAGTTCCAAGGGATTGGGCGCTGCAGGTGTCAGCCGCGAACAGGAAATGGACCGGGTGAAGGAAGTGATCGCCGCCGCACAAAAGCAAAAAATCAAGATCGTCATGCTCCATATTGGCGGCAAACCGCGCCGCGGACAACAATCGGATGATTTTAACAAACTCTCCGCCGAAGTGTCGGTGCACATGATTGTTGTCAAACAAGGGGACGAAGACAAATTCTTCTCCACCATAGCATCAGCAAAAAATATCGGCATCGATATTGTGGAAAAAATTGTCGATGCGGCCAAACCTCTCGACGGACTGTTCAAGAAGAACTAGAAGCCATCTCAAAAATATCAGTCAAGAACCATTGCCCGCTGTTCTATGGCAAATCAATCTTCTTCTACTCTTTTTGAGAAGACTGAAAAATCACAAACATGAAGAGCATTATGAAACCGCTGAAATCGCTTTCCCGCATATTCTTTTCCCTGTTCCTCCTTGCATCGCTTCTTGCCGCGCAGACCGCAAGCGTGGCTTCCAAAGGGGATGTTGCCGTCGGCAAGGATGGAATGGCAACGACCGCTCATCCGCTTGCGTCCCGAGCAGCAATGGAAATGCTGCAGCGGGGCGGCAATGCTGTCGATGCAGCAGTCGCAGCCGCTTTTGCGATAGGAGTGGTCGAAACGGACGGCTCAGGGATCGGCGGCGGCGGGGCGATGGTCGTCTATCTTCAAAAAGAACAGAAGTCCGTCTTCATCAACTACTATCAGAAAGCTTCAGAGAAGATCAATGATGTCAGCTATAATCCTCAAACCGATAGCAAGTCGGCAAAGGCAATTCTTGTCCCCGGGACGGTCGCCGGATTGACGACGGCATTGGAACGGTATGGGACACTTCCTCTTGCGGTTGTTCTCGAACCCGCGATACAGTATGCAGAACAAGGATTTCCGCTGGATGAAACGCTCTCAACGATCATT
>JAPLFO010000052.1:0-6262 GCA_026390635.1 Ignavibacteriales bacterium | reverse complement strand
CAAAAATATCCCGGAACAGCGAAAATCTATCTGCCAGAGGGATTTCCATTGCAGCAGGGTGATACGTTGCGGCAGCCTGATTTGGCAATAACCCTCCGCGCGATAGCACAACAGGGGCGGAAGGGATTTTACGAAGGCCCGGTTGCAGAGCACATCGTGAAAGGTGTGACGGAAAACGACGGTGCAATGACTCTGGACGATCTCAAAAACTATGAAGCCGTCATAGGGGAACCGGTCCACGGAACATATCGGGGTTATGAAATCATCTCCGCTGATGCGCCTCAGTCTGGAGCGTCGATCATCCAGGCCATGAACATGCTGGAAAATGCAAACATCAAGGCCATGGGGCATTTCACCACTTCGACCAATACCGCGCATCTGATGGCGGAAACCATGCGCCGGGTGTATGCCGATCGCACATCATTCACGCAAGATCCAAAATTTGCATACATTCCCACGCAGGGACTCATCTCAAAAGACTATGCGTTGGTCCGGTACAACGACATCAATATGTCGATGGCAGATCCGCCGGACTACCGGAAAACAAAAGCCGGCAATCCGCTGATCTACGACGCCAAGCCATCAAAACGAGCGGCTGTGCAGCCGGAGAAGAAACAGGAATTCCGGGAGCGCGATGATGCTGACGATGAAAGCGCACCGGCGAAGCGTGAAACGGACCCATTTGATAATTGGGGCCAGAAGCGGAAGGCGAAAAGCAATGAGTCTTCCACTGAGTCAGAAAAGAAAGAAAAGGGGACTGCTCCCGAAGAGAAGAAAATGGAGAATCCCGAGAAGAAAGAAATTGAATCCTCGTACAATCTCGGTGGAACGAGTACGGGCGCCGAAGATCTTGCCTTTGCATCGGAGTATGCGCAGCAGCCCATGTCGGAATCCGGCGGCCACACGACGCATCTCTCCGTCGCCGACAAAGATGGCAATATAGTGTCACTGACTCAAACGCTCGGGACATTCTTTGGTTCCGGATATGAGGTGGACGGCGTACTTCTGAATTGTTCGCTCACAAACTTTTCTACCACAGCGTCCGTCAATTCTATCGAACCGAACAAGCAGCCGCGCAGCTCGATTGCTCCTACTATTATTCTCAAAGATGGAAAGCCGTATATGTCTGTCGGATCACCCGGTGCAGGCCGCATCGTTGCCACCGTCATCCAATTAATCGTCAATGCAATCGACTTCGGCATGGATGCCGGTGCGAACAACAGGGCGCCGCGTTTCTTCTGCCAGAAATTCGATGACTACTTCCACCTCGAGTCCAATTTCAGCGACGAAGTCAAGATCGGCCTGAAGAACAAAGGGCATAATCTGCGCGAGCACGGCATGCTTGACCTCTTTTTCGGCGGTGCACAGATTATCATGATCGATCAGGCGACGCATACATTTTACGGTTCTGCCGATCCGCGACGTGGCGGCGCCGCGATCGGCGACTAGTCAAGAATCAGGAATATCACGTGAACACCGTCGTCATTATTACCGTGTTGGGAGTGATATTCCTCATCGCCGAGCGGATTGTCTTACGCCGTCATTCGGAATCAATCCGCTACCGGATCCACGTGAACGGCACACGGGGAAAGTCAGGTGTTGCACGCTCCATTGGAGCGGTCCTTTCGTCATCACGCTATTCCACCGTTGTCAAAATTACCGGCATCGTTCCCACCATATTCTATTCCGATGGTTCTGCGCACAGCATCCGGCGCCGGGGGAGGCCGCGCGTGCAGGAGCAGTGTTCCGTGATCTCCCTTGCAGCGCGTCAACACGCAGATGCGCTGGTGATGGAATGCATGTCATTGAAAGCGGAATATCAACTCCTCGAAACGAGGCTGTTCCGGCCGCATGTGACAGTTATTACGAACATTCTCGACGATCACCGCGAAGAAATGGGGCGTACCGACGAAGAACAGTTGCAGGCCCTTGCCGCGAGCATTCCATTTGGGGGAACGGTTTTCACGGCCGATCTTTGTCATTATAAGGCGCTGAAGAGTTTTGCCGTCCCGCGAGGTTCCACAGTGCACTATGTACCTCCGCTCGATCCCGTCTGTCAGGATCAGTTGCCCCCCGGCATGATCCCGGAGAATGTATCGATCGCGCTTGCGGTCGCGGCGCATGCGGGAATTGAACGTGCCGAGGCGTTGCGTGCAATCATTGCAATGCCGCAGGATCCGCTGACGTCCGAGTGTTCTGTCAACGGCCATGCTGTTCGGTTCATCAACGGATTCGCGGTGAATGATGTGCCGTCGGCGGATAGGTTCCTGTCTCTGTGGAGCGACGGCCATTCATCAAAACAAAAAATCATCATTCTCAACACACGTCATGACCGCCCACTGCGGACGGCGCAATTTGTCCATTGGTGTGCGGAGCAAGCGGATCTGCAGCATGTGATAATCACGGGAACGCATATTCCGTTTGCACACCGATTGATGAGACAGCGAAACGTGTCTCCATCACGATTTACGTGTCTGCGAACGCCAAAATCTTTTTTCGATGTACTGGAACTAGTCGTGACAGGGCCGTCCGACGTCTATGGCTTTGGAAATATTGCGGGCGATGGTTTTGCAGTAGTGGAACAGTTTCTGAACAGAACAGAAGGCCGATTCATAAGATCACAAGCAAGGTGAAGGAGAAATCTGTATCGCATGATCATCGAAGCATTGTTCATTGGCGTTGTCGTCGGATTTATCTTTTATGAAGTGACCGGCATTTCTCCCGGCGGTGTCATCGTACCGGGATATATCGCGCTCTATCTTCATCAGCCGGGCAAGATTGCCGTCACTCTCTGCATTGCGCTGGCGGTGTGGGGAATATTGGAGCTCTCTTCACGCTATCTGATTGTCTATGGAAGGCGGAAACTTCTTCTCGCGCTTCTGTTGAGTTTTTGCCTGAAACTCGCCATAGAGCAGTGGATCCAGCCGATGCGGCAATTGTCATTCGACCTACAATCGATCGGTTATATCATTCCCGGGTTGATGGCCAACGAGATTGCCCGGCAAAAATTTCTTCCGACAATATTGGGCCTGGGGATCGTGTCGATCCTTGTGTATTTCATCCTCCTCTTGGTGCCGGCATGACGTTTGCGCTGGAAAAAAAACTCGGCATTCTTTTTTGTCTCGCTCTTCTCGCATACTTCCTGGTTAATTCATTCGCCGAGCGGGGAACTCTGCGGTATGATGAACCGGGCATGCGCGAAGCGACCGCTCTTGCAGGTCGCTGGTTTTCGATTATTGAAGAAGAAAAAATGCTGCGTGGAATTTCATCTAACTCCGGAGGTATCTCTCCGCATAGTCAACTGATAGGAGACGAATACTCGGACATCACGACAACACTGGGGGTGCTCGACGCCAAGCACACAGCCCTCAATCCCGAGTTCGCTGCCTTGTTCGTCCGAATGCTTCATGATGCCGGAATATCCTCCGGAAATGTGGTTGGTCTCTCGCTCTCCGGTTCGTTTCCGTCGTTGTCCATTTCCATGCTGGCAGCACTGCAGACGATCGGCGCAGAGGGCGCAATCATCAGTTCGCTGGGTGCCTCCTCGTTTGGCGCGAATCAACCGGCAATGACATGGATCGACATGGAAAGCACGCTTCGGCGGGAGGGCGGACTGAAATACCGCTCTGAGATGGTAACGCTCGGTGCAGAAAGTGATACGGGCGGGGGATTGTCCGAACAGGGAATCGCATTGCTCGAAGCAGCGGCCCGGCGAAATGGGATCGCGCTATTCCATCCGCGTGATTTCGAGGATGCCGTCCGACAGCGCGTCGATTTTTTCGTATCCCACAGGACGGTTCTGCTGGTGAATATCGGCGGTAATCATGCGATGATGGGAAATTGTGTGCACAGCTCAATGATTCCAAATGACTATCATCGTGTACTGCGGACGTGTCTGCACAACGATCGCGGCGCCATTTATCGTCTCAACGAAAGAGGAATTCCGCTTCTCCACATCCTCAATATACGATCGCTGGCTGTCGCACACGGACTGCCTCTTGAACCGAACGGCTATGCAGAGTCTCCGCAATTGCACAGGACGAAGAAGGCGGACAAAGCGCTTGTGCTGGCACTGACCACAATCCTCTGCGCGGCTATGTTCATTCTCTTTCGTCGGAAGCCGGACGGAAGAGAGATGAAATAGACAACTATATGAGGATGGTGCCGAAAGATCTGTCAGATTGAGATGCTCTCCGGATTCACGACGCCGTGCCGGCCTTGAATGCATCATTCCGGTTGACTACAGAGGTGTATATCAGCAGGGAACAAGCCGTCACAAGGCCTATTCCTATGAAGTAGTACCAGATGTGCCCGGCGTCTTGGTAGTAGGCGGCGCGCTGGATAGCCGTCAGCCCGGCGGGAAGGGTTTTGGGATCCGGGCAGTATTTGTCCAGGAGAAATCCGGATAAAATAAAACCGGCGATTGCTGCAAAAAAGGAGTAAAGATAACCAAAACCAAGATACGTTCCCTCCTCGCCTTTCGGCGCCTGAAGGGAGAAATATTCTAGATATCGGGGCGAAATAAAACTCTCTGCAAATCCCTGGAGTGCAATTCCCACAATGAGGGTGAGCGTCAGCGGGTGAAGAGAAAAAAGTCCGAAAACGGACAGTGATGGTCCAACCGAATTCTCGATCATCTGACCGAGAGAAATCACGAGAGCCGCAACGGGCACAAGCAGCATGCCGACAAAAATAGAGGTCGCAGCTTTTCGCTTGCTCATCAGTTTCGTGATCAGCACCACAAAGAGCACAACGATGAGCGGATTGATATTTGCAATCCACTCGGGCTTTGAATCCTCTCCCAGCAATCGAATGACATATTTCGGCATCGTGGCATAGAGCTGGTATTGCGTTGTCCAGAAGCCGGCCACGATCAGGATGAGTGCGAGGAGCCGCAGATTCGTCAGCACTTTCACCAAAGACCGGGCGACTTCCGAGACGGACTTTCCTTTGTGTGTTACTTCCTCCTGCTTGAAAAAAATCAGCGCAAAGACAAGTGCGATGAGAGACATTCCTGCGGAGAAGAAGTTGACATATTCCAACCCCGCTCCAATGCGGATAAAAGGGACAAAGGTCTTGCCGCTGAAAGAACCGATGTTCACGACCCAATAGAAGAGCGCAAAGCCCCGGGCACGATTCTCCTGCGTGGTCACCTTGGCGATTGTTCCACTGATGAGAGGTTTGATAAATGATCCGCCGACGGCGATCATGAAGAGCACACCGATGACAAGCATTTTTGTGTGAAATAGTCCAAGCAGGGTATATCCCGCGGTCAACAGAACGAACGCAATGATAAGCCCCTTCTTGAAGCCTATGGAATCAGAAATTGCACCGACAAAGGGAGTGAGAAAATACATTAGGGCGACAAAAACGCCGACGACAATGCCGGTTTCCTTGTCAGTAAAACCGACGAGATCGGTCAAATACAATGTAATGGCAATATAGAATCCATAGAATGCCGCCCGTTCGAGCAGTTCCATAAAATTTGCAATCCAGAATACCCGCGGAAATTCAGGCGCGGTGGGTGCTGCAACGTTAGGGAGAGCCGGTTGAGTCATAGGTCCTTCTGAGGAAATACGACGTGGGATGCGATTGTCATGGATTAGCGGGAATCTAGATTCTGTTTTCGGAGTTTGATCGTTGTCTCTAAGGCATCGAGAGAGCGTGGACGAGATTGGGCTGCGATGATTGAGGTGAGCCCATAAATGAGAACAAGAGGCGCCGTCAGTGAATTTGAAGGCACGCCGCTTTCCGTTTTTGCCACGAGAACGATATCACAGTGTTCACTAATCGGTGCGATCGTACGATTGGTGATCCCAATAACCGAGGCATGGCGCTTTTTTGCGAGGATGGCGGCGTCGATGGTTTGCGTTGAATAGGGAGGAAGAGAGAATGCGAGCAAGAGCTCACCTTTTCTGAGAGCAATAAGCTGCTCGGAGATATTGAGGCCGGTGTGCTGCAGTGCAGATGCTTTCAATCCGATATGCTGAAAAGCGAGCGCGGCGATGCCGGCAGCGTGAGACGAAATGCCGACCCCAACCGTGTAGATCGCATGTGCCTTGCTCAGGGCGAGGGCGGCAGCCGCCAGACTCTTTTGATCAAGGAGGGCAAGCGTTGCCTCGATATTGTGAACTTCCTGCTGCGCTATCATATGAATTTCGGCAAGACCCGATTCCACCTGACTATCCAGGGTGGATTTGAATCTCACCAGTGGTGAAACATCTTCGCGTATATTCTTCTTCAGCTCCCGTTTCAATTCGGA
>JAPLFO010000020.1:1606-5665 GCA_026390635.1 Ignavibacteriales bacterium | reverse complement strand
GACAATAATCGAACGATCTATGATTGACACCCGTAGCCAGCCGGTCCTTATGCAAAATGCGCGCGTTATTGATCCGCAGCAATCAATCGATCAGAAGATGGACCTTCTCATTGAGAATGGAAAAATAAGCGCGTTGGGAAACAATCTCGTGGTACCGAAAGGGTGCCTCGTCGAAGATTTGAGCGGTCTCGTTGTAGCACCTGGCTTTGTGGACATGCACGTCCATCTTCGAGAACCCGGATTTGAGCACAAGGAGACAATCGAATCCGGGACTCTCTCGGCTATGTATGGAGGATTCACGGCTGTATGTTGCATGCCAAATACAAATCCCACAATCGATGATGAGTCCATGGTGCGTTTTGTCCATTCGCAGGGAAAATGTGTTCACAACGGTGTTGTTGACGTCTATCCGGTGGCAGCCGTAACAAAAAAGCGCGAGGGGAAAGAACTCTCTGCAATCGCTGAACTCGTACAAGCAGGAGCGGTAGGCCTCAGCGATGATGGTGCACCCGTCTATGATGCTGAGATTATGCGCCGGGCGCTGGAATATGCTGGCATGTTTGACGTCCCCATCATGCAGCATTGTGAAGATCCCTCCTTGGTGCGCGGCGGAGCGATGAACGAGGGATTCGTCGCAACAG
The DNA here is from genome assembly GCA_026390635.1 of Ignavibacteriales bacterium. Classification (GTDB taxonomy): domain Bacteria; phylum Bacteroidota; class Ignavibacteria; order UBA10030; family UBA8401; genus JAPLFO01. The sequence continues at coordinate 5,024 of JAPLFO010000020.1, read as the reverse complement.
AACTTGGCCTGCCGGGAATGCCACATATCGCGGAAGAAATCATGATTGCACGGGATATTATGCTTGCCGAGTACACAGGCTCCCGCTACCATGTGTCTCATATGAGCAGCGCAGGTTCTGTTGAACTCGTTCGTGCAGCAAAGAAGAAAGGAATTCGTGTCACCGCAGAAGTGACACCGCATCACTTCTCTCTGACGGATGATGCGGTGCGGTCATTCGATACCAATACAAAAATGAATCCTCCGTTAAGAACCCAAAAAGATATTGATGCGCTCAAAGAAGGACTTCGCGACGGCACCATTGACGTGATAGCGACGGATCATGCGCCGCACTCGCTCGATGAAAAGGAAGTCGATTATCTGCAAGCACCATTCGGCATCGTGGGACTGGAAACATCGTTCAGCCTTTGCATGACCGAGTTAGTTGAACCCGGCATACTCACGCTCGCACAATTGATTGAAAAGCTCTCCGTGAATCCACGAAGAATCATCAAGAAGCCCGCGCTTGTCAAAGAAGGAGAGAATGCAATCTTGACCATTCTGGATCTATCATGCCGGTGGACCCTGGAACTGGAGGATCTGCATTCAAAATCGAAGAACACTCCTTTCGCAGGACGGATGATGCTGGGGAAAGCACGGGGCATCGTAAATAATGGATTCGTTGCGCGATATTGATTTTCATGATTATGGCGATACTTTTTTGTGATCACTATCGTCCGACCATCATTGCTGTCAAAAATGAACAATGTGTGTGCAGGCATGAGCACGCGCAGCGGCGGTGTGTCCGGCGGTGGCCTGGGGATGAATCTCAGCTACCGTGTTGGCGACGCGCCGGAGAATGTGAGTGCAAATCGGCTTCAGTTTTTTGAGGCCCTTGGAGTCTCTCCCGCCTCAGCCGCTTATCCCATCCAATGTCATTCTAACAGAGTGCGGATAGTACACAGTCCGGGTGAATACCCGGACTGTGACGCACTCATTTCCGCTGAAACCGGACTGGCTCTTGCAGTCACAGTAGCTGATTGCGTGCCGATTCTCCTCTTTGACCCGGTGCGCCGTGTGGCGGCGGCGGTGCATGCAGGCTGGCGAGGAACAGTCGGCCAGATCGTGGCGTTAGCAGTTGCACAGATGATTCAGGAATGTGGCGCAAATCCGGGTCACATAGTGGCGTTCATCGGTCCTGCTGCCGGAGCCTGCTGCTACCAGGTCGATGCACCTGTTGCGTCGCAGTTTCCTGATCCGTTCGTACGTGATGCAGGCAATGGTAAGTATTTTCCAGATCTAAAGCGTTTCAACAAGGCACAGCTGATTGCACAGGGTGTACCGCATGCGCAGATAGAAATCGACAGCGATTGTACAATGTGTAACGCCGCCAAGTACCATTCATACCGGCGAGAAGGCGCGTCCTCGGGACGCATGCTTGCTGTCATTCAGATGAAATTACCATAAGAGGAGCCTTGTATGTGCGGTATCGTAGGCTACATTGGCGATAAAGACGCCCTGCCGAGTTTGCTGGATGGCTTGAAGCGCCTTGAGTATCGCGGATATGATTCAGCCGGCGTCGCCTTGATGGACAGCTCGACACTGACTGTTACAAAAAGAATCGGCAAAGTCTCCGAATTGGAAAAGGAATTTGCGGGAAGGGAAGCGAAGCAAACACTGGGAATCGGACACACGCGGTGGGCAACACATGGCGAACCGAGTGACATAAATGCCCATCCGCATATGGATGAGGCTAATGCCATAGCCCTGATTCACAATGGCATCATCGAAAACTATGCCGCCATTCGCACAAAGATGGAACAGGCCGGACATATATTCCGCTCCGCGACGGACACGGAAGCGCTCGTGCACCTGATCGAGGAGATGAAGAATATTTTCGGCGACCTCGAGACGGCGGTTCGGCTCGCACTGCGCCAGGTTGACGGCACCTATGGCATTGCTGTCATCTCCTCATATGAGCCGGACAAAATAATTGTCGCCCGAAAAGGCAGTCCGCTGATTCTCGGCATCGGCGACGGGGAATTTTTTGTCGCTTCCGATGCAGCGGCGATCATCCATCACACCCGCAACGTGGTCTATCTTTCGGATGGAGAAATCGCGGTGCTGACAAGGCATTCTTCCGAGATCAAGACGATCGACAATGTCGATATCGAAAAACGCGTGGAAGAAATCACTTTTGATCTTGAGCAAATAGAAAAGGGCGGCTACGAGCATTTCATGATCAAGGAAATCATGGAACAGCCGGAGACGTTGCGGAATGCCATGCGCGGACGCGTCCTCCTTGAATCCGGAGATGTCAAGCTCAGCGGTCTTCGGGAAGTGCTGCCGGTTCTGGAGAATGCGCGCAGAATTATCATTACAGCATGCGGCACGTCCTTTCACGCAGCGCTGGTAGGCGAGTATATGCTGGAACAATTCGGGCATCTGCCGGTGGAGGTGGAATACGCAAGCGAATTCCGATATCGCGATCCGATCGTGAACCCCGGTGATGTAGTTTTCCTCATCAGCCAAAGTGGAGAAACCGCGGATACGCTCGCCGCGTTGCGTGAAGCGCGGCAGAAGGGCGCAGCTGTTCTTGGTATTTGTAATGTCGTGGGCAGCACTATCGCCCGCGAGAGCCAGGGTGGTGTGTACATCCATGCGGGACCTGAGATCGGTGTGGCTTCCACAAAGGCATTCACGTCTCAATTGGTGGTTCTGTCCCTGATCACCATTTTGATTGCACGGCAACGGGGTCTTTCGGAAGAGGCGGGCCGGGAAATGGGCCGTGCCTTGCTGGCACTTCCGGAACAGGTTGAGGCGATTCTGAAAAATACAGATCACATCAAAGCGGTCGCAGAGCGATTCAAGGATTCAACAAACGCTCTGTACCTTGGCCGGGGTTACAACTTTCCGGTAGCCCTGGAAGGGGCACTTAAATTGAAGGAAATCTCCTACATCCATGCAGAAGGATATCCTGCTGCTGAAATGAAACACGGCCCCATTGCTCTCATCGACGAAAATATGCCGGTCATCATTATTGCTCCGAAGGATAACACATACGAAAAAATTGTCTCCAACGTGCAGGAAGTCAAGGCACGAAAGGGAAGAGTTATTGCAATCGTCAACGACGATGATCGCACGCTGGAGGGCATGGCTGAGTATGTTATTCGGGTCCCCCGAACGTTGCCGTGTTTTGCCCCCATATTGAACATTATTCCACTCCAACTACTTGCCTACTATATTGCTGTGCAACGGGGTTGTAATGTCGATCAGCCACGAAATCTGGCAAAAAGCGTGACTGTGGAATGAGCCGCTGTCTTTCATTTTTGTTGACTTTTTTGTATACTTAATCGCAAACAATATCATTGATGAAAGGAACGCCTGTGAGCGTTGAATTGAAGTTCAAAAAGAGCGACTGGGCGCTGATTCTCGGTGCG
>JAPLFO010000020.1:0-1561 GCA_026390635.1 Ignavibacteriales bacterium | reverse complement strand
GAGCGGTTTCGGCGGTGCGGCTGCCATTGAGCTTGCCCGTCAGGGCATGAATGTTTTCGGTGTGCATCTGGACCGGCAGGCGACAATGCCGAATGTCCAGAGGATTCTGAAGGAAATCAAGCATACCGGTTCCCGCGCAGTCTTCTACAATATCAACGCTGCCGATTCCATCAAGAGAAGTGAAATTCTCGATGAGATCAAAGAACAGTTCGCAGGCGAACCAGCCAGCAATGTGAAAGTTCTTCTCCATTCACTTGCCTTTGGTACTCTCAAACCGTACATCGGCAAAAAAGACCAAGAACCTATCACGCAGGCGCAGATGGAAATGACGATGGACGTCATGGCCAACAGCCTCGTATACTGGACGCAAGGGCTTATGGCGCGAAATCTTATAAGACGGGGCGGGCGCATTTTTGCTCTTACAAGTTCGGGCGGCCACACGGTTTTCCCGTACTATGGCGCCGTTTCCGCCGCAAAGTCGGCGTTGCAGTCGCATATCCGGCAGCTTGCGATGGAGCTTGGACCGCACGGCATTACTGCAAACTCCATCATGGCGGGCGTGACTGATACACCGGCGCTCCGGAAGATTCCCAACAGTGACACCATGCTGGATATTGCAAGGAAGAAAAATCCTTCCGGCAGACTGACGACTCCGGAGGATATCGCAAAAGTAATTGCGATGTTGTCCACCGAGCATGCCGCATTCATGTCCGGTAACATTATCGGCGTCGACGGTGGCGAAGACGTTGTGAGTTTTGTCGGACAAGTTGTCGAAAAATCAAAGTAATCCTGTAATTACTCAGCGTAAGATGATTTTGCCATAGAGGACAGAACGCGGCGGAGCCGCCACCAAATGGCCAGTCTTTTCTACACGCTGAGCAATTTCGTGTTTTTGTTAGAGCGATCCCTGCGAGAGACCCCAATGGATTATCTCCTGAAATGGTACGTGCGCCTTCGCTGTCCCCAATACCGCAAGGCATATCGGCTCACCTTCAATCCCGATGGCTTCCATCATTATCCTTTTGAACTCAAAGCGCATCTTAAAGGACTCTCAAAGGACTCTCTCGTCTCCTCTCTGCGGCAGGATCTCGCAACATATGCGAGTCCCGGCAGCAACGGGCAGCTGTCACATACCTACGAAGCGCTGGCGGATGGAATTCTTTCTCTGCCGCATACGCTCGAATGTATTACGGAACTTATAGCCGTGGGAAAGCTTTCCCGGAAGACCAAAATGGTACTCCTCTCAGTTGTCGCATATCTTGTGAGTCCCGTTGACATTATTCCCGAAGGAGCGCTCCGCGGAGCCGGATACGCCGACGACGTCATTTTCGCCAGCATCGCCCTGAACGACATTGTCCTCGAGAGCGAACGTCAGACGATCGCGGATGAATGGGGCGGACGCCGCATGGATCTCGAACGCCTCTACGCCGTCTCGTCGTTTGCACGTGAGAATCTGACAGAACTGCATAAACAAGTATGGCAGATGTACCAACGAATATTCACTTGAAGCCGAATGACGGCACATGCGGAGTTTCCATGCAGAAAGTAAATAAGCCAGCCG
>JAPLFO010000014.1:8508-16911 GCA_026390635.1 Ignavibacteriales bacterium | reverse complement strand
CCGGCGCTCCGATGAAAAACAAGCCGTACACGATCAGCGAATATAATCACGCTTTCCCGAACCGATATCAAACAGAAGGCGTTCTCTTTCTCTCATCGTATGCAGCTTTTCATGATGTCGATGGGCTCATGTTTTTTGACTACAACGGATCATGGGATGATTGGGAAACGGACAAAGTGGGAGGCTACTTCAGCATTGCGCGCAACAGCGCGATGATGACGCTGATGCCATCCTGTGCGTATGCGTATAGGAACGGATTGATTTCGCCGGCGCTGAAAACGGTGGCTGTCAGCTATTCCAATGATGACTATCTGCTGCTGCCTAAAAAGGATGCCAGCGGATGGGACGGTCCGGGCTTGTTCTCTAGGGCACTTGCCCTTGAGCATGCGGTCAGAGTGGAGACGTTTGATGCTGTTTCACATTTTGATGCCGGTTCATTGCCTGCAGTCATGGGAAATCCATACGTCACCGACACCAAACAAATCAATTGGAATACTTCCGGTCTTCTGACGGTAGCATCTCCTCAGTTTGCAGCGGTCACGGGATTTTTGTATACGGGTAGCGGAATGAATATCGGTCCGCTGACACTGTTGAGTGCGACCGACTTTGGCGCGCTCACGTGGCTTTCATTGACTGGTGATTCCCTGACAAAATCAGGGCAATCACTGTTGACGATATCATCGCGCACCCAGAATATTGGGATGGTCTGGGACGGTACCCGCACGGTTCACAATGCCTGGGGACAGGCTCCCACGGTACTACAGCCGCTTGAACTTTCGCTGCGACTATCGGTACGGGCGGATTCGCTTTCAGTTGTTGCTCTGGATCCTATAGGTGCGCAGACTTCTTCTGCAAGAACGTATTATCCGACGGGACAAAATCTTTTTGATATCACGATCATGCAGTCGCAGTCCGAGGGGCGATCTGCCTGGTTCGGAGTGAGCGCTTTTGGTGCAGGAACCGCCCAAACAGTTTCCGGCGATGAAGTTGTTATGCCCGGAGAAACGGAACTCCGGCAGAATTATCCGAACCCGTTTAATCCATCGACAACCATACAGTACCGCATTGCGAAGCGCTCGCATGTTCTTCTCAGAGTGTTCGATCTTTTGGGTCGCGTCATCGGGACACTCGTAAACGGCGAATTGTCAGCGGGAACATACGCCTGCACCCTGCATGCCGATGCGTACCGCATGCAGAGCGGTATGTATTTCTACCGGTTGCAGGCAGGTGGTTGCGATCAGACGAAAAAACTTCTCGTTCAGAAGTAGAAAATAGAATCAACGATAGGCAAGGTCCTCTACCTGGCGCACGAAGGCATTTGTCCGTACATTGCCCTATGTCTTACAAAGAATACTTACACATGAAGCATTACGTGAAAAGCGTCTTTCTCTGTCTCTTGTTCAACGCGCTTATGGTTCCGGCGTTTGGACAGAAAATTGTTCCCCCTTTGCCGCAGGACACACTCGCGATGGTGGGGACAAGCGCTATCACCGCTCGCGATCTTATTGAACGCATCGAATTTATGCCCTGGCAGGATAAAGAAAAAGCCAGGCGGTATGATTCGTCGAAAGTGAAAGCGTTGCAATCTCTGGTGGCAGAACGTCTTCTTTCTTTCGAAGGAAGCCAGACGGCGTCCATTGCCGGCGATGAGCTATTAAAACTCAAAACGACAGCCATGGAAAAGATGTTTGTACGGGACGAACTATACCGGCGCGAAATAAAGGCGAACATTTCTCTCAGCGATGCCGAAATCAGCGAAGGATTAAAGCGGTTTGCATGGGAACTGCATCTGGTCGCCGTGGGAGTTTGGGATCGGGAAGCGGGGGATTCTCTCTGCAAACGACTGAAGCGCAATGACGACATCATCTCCGCAGTGCGCCAATTGCCGTATCGCAGTGTCACGGCGTTTGACACGGTAAAAGTGAATTTTGGCGGCCTTGATACGACGTTTGAACGCCAGGCATACACGCTTGGAAATTCGAAAAAGATTTCGCCGCCGTTCCTCTCTCCGTCCTATGGCTGGGTTGTTGCCGTTCTTCTGGAGCGGACTGCAAATCCTATCTATGACAAGATGAACTGGGGCGACAGGCGCTATCGGGTGGAGGAGACAATTCGCCGTCAAAAAGAGATTGAGAGGGCGAAAGCGTATTCTGCAGGCACTCTTTTTCAACAAAAAGCAAAAGCTGACTCGACAGTGTTTGCAGATCTTGCCCGGGAACTCCGGAAACTTTTGATGCAGGACTCGGCAGCACATAAACGAAACGGACTCTTCGCAATTAATTCTGATGATGTGGATCAACTGCTGGCGCTATTTCGAAACCGGTTGAGCGCTCCATTTATTGTTATGGAACATCATCCGTTGCCCCTCGGCGAAGCAATTGAAGCGCTGCGTACGAGCGGATTCGGTTTTACCTCCCTTGAGCCATCTCCGTTCCAGATTCGTCTCAATGCCGGGGTCCGGATGATCATTGAGCAGGAGATTATGTCCCGCGAAGGATATCGCCGTCAGTTGCAGCAATCGAAAAGTGTCCGCCACGACATGGAGATTTGGACAAGATACTGGGCATCGCGCCACTACATGTGGAATCTGAATGACACCGTCCGTGTGTCCGAGACGGATCAGCTTGACGCAATGCGTCAGGCAATTCGTGACCTGGGGCCGCTCTATCTGGTAAACGTTCAGGAAATTCTCTGTCCCGATATTCCGGCAGCAGGTGCACTTCTTGATTCACTTGCGTCCGGAACGTCATTCGATGCGCTGGCACGACGCAATTCTCTCCGGCATGAATGGGCCGCATCAGGCGGAATTTCGGGATTTTTTCCTCTTTCGAAAAATCCAGAACTAGGCGCCAGAGCGATGATGGCAGATGTCGGAATTACCATCGGACCTATTCGACTGTCCGAGGGCTATTCGATTTTCAAACTCCTCGGCAGAAAACGGATCTCTTTCGATCAGGATTCGCTGAAGAGGAAAGACATTATGCAGCTGGCGATGCAATATCCTGACATCGGAACGGCTGTGCGCCTCAATATCCAGGAAGCATTATGCGGCAGCGCAGCCGAGGCGCAGAGATGTCTTGATTCGCTGCGCAACGGTGCCGCCTTCAGCGCTCTTGCGCGCCATTCAACCATGCGGCGGGCGTGGAGCGAAAGAGGCGGAGTTTCAGGTTTCTTTGCTGTTTCTGAGCATCCCGCACTTGGCCGCGCCGCGATGCTTGCCGATACAGGAAAGCTGGTTGGGCCGATCAAACTGCCCGAAGGGTATTCCGTATTCAAAGTACTCGGCAAAAAGTGGCCGGACTTGTCGGAATTTCCCAGTGCTGATTCTCTTCGTGTGGCTGCGAGAGCAAATGTGCTCACCGCAAAACGTCAATCGTCTCTTGATTCATACATTGCTTCGACAGCAAAAAAATATGGCGTGCAGTTTTTCTATGAGAAACTTCCCGGAATCGAAATCCAATCCGCAAACATGGTGACACGCCGGCGGATCGGATTCGGCGGAACGATTGCGGCATACCCGCTGCTCTATCCAAACTACCGATGGGTGTCAAAGATGAACGAGTCACAACGCGTGATACCCTAGGATGACAATGTTCCCGAAGAAAAGGAAACAGATATCTCCTTCCGTGCATTTGACACCAGGCCGGCGCCGTTTGTTTGCAATTATTACGATCGCCGTGGCTATCGCCTTACTCATTGCCCTCGATATTGCATTGCGACTTTTCAACTACGGCCGAGATCTGGAATTGGTGATCACCTCCACGCGAAACGGCAAACAATACTACTCGATAAATCCGACGGTTGGAAAACGATATTTCGATCCGAAGCGCTATGCTCTTCCGAAAGTAGAAGATGGATATTTTATGCTGCAGAAACCGGCGAATGCTTTCCGCATCTTCTGTCTCGGAGCTTCAACGACCGCCGGTTTTCCGTACGAATATAACGCAACACCCTCACGGATGCTTCAGAAGCGCCTGGAACTGGCGTTCCCGGAAAAGATCATCGAGGTCGTCAACGTTGGATTGACCGCGACAAACAGCTATACGGTTGTTGAATTCGCGCGTGAACTTGTGCCATATCAGCCGGATGCATTTGTTGTTTACACCGGTCAGAACGAATTCTATGGTGCGCTTGGTGTCGGCTCGACGGTATCGGCCGGTCACAGCAGCACAATAGTCCGGCTCTATCTTGCGCTGCGCCGGGTAAAGACGTTTGTGCTTTTTGAAGAGCTGTTGACGGGCGTTTCTCGCTGGTTTCTTCCGGAACCGGCTCATCAAGACGGCACACTGATGCAGCAAATGGCCGCAGATAAGGCTATTCCCATTGGCGGATCGCTCTACCAAAGTGCATGTGAGACATACCGCCAGAATCTTCTCGATCTTGCCGCGATCACTGCAGAGAAACACATTCCGCTCATTCTCTCCACATTGGTAGCAAATGAAAGAGGATTGCCGCCTTTCGTTTCGACGTGCCTCACGAACACCGGCGAGAAAGACCGGGAAGAAGTAGAGCGATTGGTGAATGAATCAATAACTGACATGCCTGCAATTGGAGCAGCGCGAGCAAAGGCCGCATTGCTCTCTGCGTTGAAAGTCGATTCAACATACGCACGTACATGGTACGGGTTGGGTCAATGTTACGACTCTCTCGGACGGTATGATTCAGCGGCAATTGCGTATAGCAGGGCCCGCGATTGTGACGGACTTCGATTTCGTGCACCGTCGGAGTTCAATGCAATTGTTCGGCAGGTTGCGTCGAATCCCGCAATTATTCTTGCAGACGTTGATTCAGCGTTTCGGACACATTCACCGTATGCAATCATCGGCAATGAATTACTGTGGGAACATGTGCACCCGCGACACTATGGCTATATCCTTCTGTCTCAGGTCTGGTTCCAATCACTCATGAAGATGACAAATGAAAGTCAATCCGGCAGGAATGATGCCGCTCCGTCTGACAGCGCATTCTATCGTTCGCCGAAAATGACATATCTTGATGAGGCATTCGGACGATATAAAATGGAGCGGCTGATGAACCGGTGGCCCTTCGTCCGCGCCGGAAACGGTGTCCAACAGATTTCATCCAATGACACAACGAGAATTGTGATTCTCTTTCTCGACGGTACGTTGCGGTGGAATGAAGCGCATTATGAAATGGCGGATGTCTATCTGAAGAGAAGAGACTTCAGCAGTGCCGCGAAAGAATATGAGGCCGTCAGTGAGTTCTATCGTGAAGATCCGTTCCCGCTGGTGCGCGGTGGGGATATGTATGCAGTGCTTGGGCAATTTGAGAAGGCGGCAGAGGCGTATGAACGCGCAATCGCTATTTCGGACAATCAATTCCTCCAATTGAGGCTTGGCGTTGCATTGGTGACGATGAAAAAACCCGAACGCGCATTGAGTCATCTTACACGGTCGGTTGAGCTGGACGCGCAGGCGCCGAAGAAATTTTCCCGACTGCAAAAGACAGAAGCTGCCTACTATTATGCCACAGCGCTTTCGCAGCTCGGAAGAAAAGCGGAAGCGAAAGCAGTGCTGTCTATGATTCTGGCGCAGAATCCTGGCGATCAACGCGTACAAAAGCTCCTGAGAGAAACAGATCGTCATTGACGGTGCTGGACTGAGAATTGTCCAAGGCACAGATCACATTGCGGTTCAAACGGAGAGTTACTTCTGCTGCGATGACACTTTATTCCATTACAGTAAAATTATGCATTATCATTAGGAATTCAATGAATGTTCGTTCTTGTGCTATTTTTTTGCTGCTCTGTATAGTTCTCGGCAGTGCCACGGTTTCGGCTCAGGGATTTCTCGGCGTCTCCGGCACTAAAATTGTCAACGGCAGAGGCGAAGAATTTATCCTTCGCGGTATCGGCCTCGGCGGCTGGCTTGTGCCGGAAGGATACATGCTCCAAACATCGTCATTTGCAAATTCTCCAACGGAAATCAGAAATAAAATCGTCGGAATGGTCGGTGCGGCAAATGCCGACACATTCTACGCCTTGTATCGAAAAAGTTATGTGGCACGAAAAGACATCGAGCAGATTGCGAAATGGGGCTTCAATTCAATCCGCCTTCCGATGCACTATGCGTTGCTGACGCCCAAGAACCAACCGGGCGTCTATCTTGAATCGGGATTTGCCTTGATCGACAGCCTGCTGAGCTGGTGCGAGGCAAATCGCCTCTATCTTATTCTGGACCTTCATTGTGCGCCCGGCGGTCAGAACAGCGCAAATATCAGCGACTATATTTCCGGCGAGCCCTCGCTGTGGGAAAGTGTGGATAATCAGAATCAAACGATTGCGCTGTGGAAGAAAATCGCCGAACGCTATGCTGCAAAAGAATGGATCGGCGGATACGACCTCCTGAATGAGACAGTGTGGACATTCGGCGCAATGCTGCCGCCCCTGAAGAATCTTCGTGATCTGTCCATTGCCATTACCAGCGCCATTCGGCAGGTAGATACAACGCATATCGTTTTCATCGAAGGGAATTCGTGGGCAACCGACTTCAGCGGACTTACACCTGCGTGGGACGCCAAGATGGCGTACAGTTTTCACAAATATTGGAACTCCAACGACTACAATTCCATCGCATACCTGATCAGCCTGCGGACGAATTCCAACAGACCGCTCTGGCTTGGAGAATCAGGTGAAAACTCCAATCAGTGGTTCGAAGAATGTATCACACTGATGGAAGCAAATAAGATCGGATGGGCATGGTGGCCGCATAAAAAGATCGGCTCCATCGCCGGACCTCTTTCGGCAACGCTGATTCCGGAGTATAATACACTGTTGAGTTACTGGAAGGGTCAAACCACACGACCGACGCTGACGTTTGCGCTCAATGCACTGCTGGATCAGGCGGGCATGCTGGCGTATGACAAATGCCGATTTCAACCGGATGTTATCGATGCGATCATCCGGCAGCCGAATTCCACGGAAACCCTTCCGTATGCGAACAACAGTATTCCGGGATATATTTACGCCGTGAACTATGATATGGGAAAAATGCCGTTCGCGTACAAAGACAATGACTATCAGCAGATACCACAGGGAACGGCCTACAATAGCGGCTGGGTGTATCGAAACGACGGCGTTGACATTGAATCCTGCAGCGATGCACCCACCAACGGCTACGATGTCGGATGGATCGGCGACGGGGAGTATCTTCGATTCACCGTCAACGTTCTGCACGCTGGATCATACAGTGCCAATATCCGTGTGGCATCACAAAGCGGCGGCGGACAGGTGATGATGCAGGTGGATGATACAATCAGTTTCGGCGGTGTGGTCTCTGTGCCATTGACGGGCGGTTGGCAGACGTGGGGTACCGTGTTTCTTGGAATACACGATCTTGCCCCGGGAACCCACAAACTGCGCATCATATTCGTCAAAGGTGGATTCAATCTGAACCATATGCAATTTTCCAGGTTCGACGGCGTTGCGGACGGCGAGACTTCACAGCCGAATACGTTCGGTGTCCGGCAGAATTATCCCAATCCGTTCAATCCATCGACACGCATCGCGTATTCGCTCCCTTCGTCCGGAAGTGTATCGCTCGAAGTGATGGACGTTCTGGGACGCAGAGTCCGAACTATTGAGCAGGGATTTCAAGCTGAAGGAGAACACTTTGCGGAATTCGACGCTCGCAGTGCGGGGCTTTCCTCGGGCGTCTATTATTATCGAGTCAACTATTCCGGTCACTACTCAAAGACAATGAAGGCGGTGCTGATTCAATGAAAAAATATATAGTATTATTCTTTGTGCTCGTATCTTTCGCGATATTTGCAGGATGCAAAAAGAGCAATCCGGTCGATTCCGAAGCTGCGACTCCGGCCGACGCGGCACCGAACGCCCCCAGTAATATGCGCATTCTCTCTATGAATGAATTGTCCGTTGTACTTTCGTGGAAAGACAATAGCGCAACGGAAACCGGTTTCGATATCGAACAGGGGATCGACACTCTTAATTTTTCCATCGTGAAATCGGTCACGGCGAATGTTGATTCGGCAACGGTGTCTGGTGTGTTTTCCGTAAGTCAGACGTACTATTTCCGGGTAAAGGCAAAGACCGCGACGAAAACGAGTATCTCGTCCAACATTGTAAGCCGCTGTCTTTTTCCAGCGCCGGCAAATCTGAAAATACTTGGAATGACACTCACTGGCGTGTCATTGACATGGAGCGATGCAAGTGAATCGGAGACTTCATTTGATATCGAACAGAGCGTTGACAATGGAGCGTTTGCCGCGGCAGGAAGCACTCCCGCGAACGTGACTGCCATCATGATCACGGGATCGTTTGATTCATCAGTGACCTATGCATTCCGGATTTGCGGGCGCACAACGACGAGCAAATCCGCATACTCAAATGGAGCAAGCTGGTCCATGGGTGGATGGATTCTT
>JAPLFO010000014.1:0-8499 GCA_026390635.1 Ignavibacteriales bacterium | reverse complement strand
TTCAAATGGGAAGAAATGGCGAAATCAGGGATGAACTGCCGGTCCATACAGTGACGGTAAAGGGTTTCTTGATCGGAAAATATGAAGTGACAGTGAAAGAGTTCAGAGAGTTTACAAAAGCAAAGAACCGCTCCTTTCCCATCGCTCCAGGTTGGGGATGGAATGACAATGATCCTATTGTCAACATTTCGTGGAATGATGCAAGAGATTATTGCCAATGGCTGAGTGACACGTTGAAAAAGACTTATCGGCTGCCGACGGAGGCAGAGTGGGAATTTGCAGCCCGTGGTGGAAAATATTCCCAGGGGTATGCCTACAGTGGAAGTAATACACTGCAGGACGTGGCGTGGTGTTTTGCAAACGCATCGGCGCGCACGCATGCGGTCGGATTGAAAAAACCGAATGAATTGGGCATCTATGATATGAGCGGAAATGCATGGGAATGGTGTTACGATTGGTACGGTTCGTACGGCTTTCAGGCGCAGACAAATCCGACGGGACCGGGAACCGGTTCCACGAGAATATATCGCGGTGGCTCCTGGTTTGACTATGGATTGGGAGCATCAGACTGTCGGGTCGAAACGCGCTATGGTTACACGCCAAACAGTATCGCAACGGATTCGGGATTTCGCATCGTTAAAGAAATGTAGCAGAATTGATGCCCCCTGAACCGGAGTGGGACGTTGGAGAGATCAAACATATTTCATTTAGTCATCAACCAAAAGGAGCACCCATGGCAAGCGGTCCGGCACCAAGAGCGCCACGCGGAACGAGTTCCAGTGTCTCGACAAATTACACACCGGCACTCACAGTTCTCACATCGCTTTTTTTCATGTGGGGTTTTCTCACCTGTCTCAATGATATCATCATTCCACATCTGAAGGCAGTCTTTGAGCTGAATTACGCGCAAGTGATGCTCGTGCAGTTCAGCTTTTTCACGGCATATTTTGTGGTCTCGCTTCCTTCGGGATGGATCGTCGAGCGGCTGGGATACAAAAACGGTATCATCATTGGCCTTCTGACAGCAGCGATCGCCTGCGTTATGTTCTATCCTGCGGCGGGATATCGTTCCTATACAATCTTCCTGATTGCCTTATTCGTGCTTGCATCCGGTATCACGCTTTTACAGGTGGCTGCCAATCCGTACGTTGCAATTCTTGGAAAACCACAGACCGCTTCGAGCCGGTTGACACTCACGCAGGCATTCAACGCGCTCGGTACAACCATTGCACCGATCTTCGGTTCCATCCTGATTCTCGCTACGGCAGTGAAGGGTCCTGCAGAACTGGCTGCAATGGGCGCATCAGATTCTGAAGCATACCGGATTGCGGAGGCGGCTTCTGTTCAAACACCATACCTTGGTCTTGCGGCTGCACTTGTCATCATTGCAGTCTTTATCGCGTTGTTTAAGCTTCCCAAGATCGAAGCGTCAGAAGGGGCGTCAGCCGAAGATGGCGGACACAATTACGATCATTTGCACAAGAGCGCATGGAAGTACCCCCACTTGGTTCTCGGCGCACTTGCTATCTTCGTCTATGTAGGCGGCGAAGTTTCGATCGGAAGTTTTCTCGTCAACTACATCAGTCAGCCGTCCATCGGCGGGATGGCATTGGCGGAAGCAGGGAAATACGTCTCCTTCTATTGGGGAGGTGCAATGGTCGGCAGGTTTATCGGTTCCGTCGTCATGCGCTATATCCGTCCGGGAAAAGTGCTCACCGTGCATGCACTGGCAGTAATCGCGCTTGTTCTGACGGCGATTTTCACAACCGGTCACGTGTCGATGTGGGCGATTCTTTCAGTAGGGCTCTTTAATTCTATCATGTTCCCGACAATTTTCACGCTTGCGATTGAAGGTTTGGGAAAACATACAGGACAGGGCTCTGGCATTCTGTGCATGGCGATCGTCGGCGGTGCTCTTCTACCGCTGCTACAAGGATTTCTGGCAGATCGTATCGGAATTCAAATGGCATTCTTCATTCCGGTGCTCTGTTATACGTACATCGCATATTATGGCGGCAAAGGCCATATCCCTGTTCTTGCAAAACATTAATGGTTGGAGAGATAATGAATCCCATTGAAGTGACAATCGGAATTGATATCGGCGGCACAAATACCGTTTTGGGATTTGTGTCCCACGATGGTCAATGCCTCGCATCAGCTTCTATGCCGACGTGGAGTCAGGAGCCGGCGAAAAAGTATTTTATCCGGCTTCATGAGAAAATTGAAGAGACAATTGGGTCGTTGTCCGTCAACGTCGTTGTCAAAGGAATAGGCATCGGGGCGCCGAACGCAAACTACTTTCACGGTACGGTGGAAAGTCCTCCGAATCTGAAGTGGGAAGGAGTGACGCATGTCGTCGATATTTTGCATCAGTACTACGATTGTCCGATAGCGATTACCAACGATGCCAATGCAGCCGCTATCGGTGAAATGGTGTTCGGATCAGGGAAAGGCCTCAAGCATTTTGTTGTCATTACCCTGGGCACCGGATTGGGAAGTGGTATCATCGTCGATGGAAAGCTTCTGTACGGTGCCGATGGCTTTGCCGGTGAGATTGGTCATACGATCGTTGATCCGGCTGGTCGCGTGTGCGGATGCGGAAGGAATGGATGTCTTGAAACATATGTTTCCGCCAATGGCATCCGGCGGACGGTTGCAGAAATGATATGTAATTCAACGAAGCCGAGTGAGTTGAGAAAGGTCAGTTTCGAGGAGTGCACCTCAAAACTGATTTATGAAGCAGCGATGCGTGGCGACACGATCGCGCTAGAGGCGTTTGCTTTCACCGGAGAAATTCTGGGAATGAAACTCGCCGACACGGTCGCCCATCTGAGTCCGGAAGCAATCATTCTCTTTGGCGGATTGGCATCGGCCGGCAAACTGATTTTTGAACCCACATCGAATTCGTTAGAACGCCATCTATTGGGAATCTTTAAGAACAAAGTAAAAATTCTTCCTTCGGGACTTCCAGAAGGGAATAGTGCAGTGATCGGCGCCAGCGCCCTGATTTGGCACGAGATCGACCGTGTCATCTGATTTCCGGTGATAAGCGAGGTGTGATATATTTCTATGCGATCAAAAAAGGACAGTCAAAGGAGGTTAGGATGAAAAGACGCTAGAGTAGTATTGTCATGATGATCTTCATGACGTCATTCCCTGCCGGAAGAACAGATTGCTTTGATTTGCGCGGTCGCAAAAGCGAATCCCAACAACAGTTGTCGTCTTGAATTCCGGAGCGCCGGTGTTGATGAGTAGTTGGATCGGCGATGTGAAAGGGCTTCTCGAGATGTGGTACTCCGGACAGGAAGGAGGCAATGCCCTTGCAGATATATTGTTTGGAGCATATAGTCCTTCTGGGAAGCTTCCATGTACGTTTCCCGTGTGCTGGGAAGATTGTTCCGCGTACGGCACATTTCCGGGAACAAAAGACAATTCATCCTATATGGATGATCTATTTGTTGGGTACCGCCATTTCGATGCTAAGAAAATTGCCCCGCTCTTTCCATTCGGATATGGACTCTCCTACACCTCTTTTGTATGCTCGGATCTGCGGGTTGGCAAATTCTCCGGAGGAAAGGTACCCGTACAGCTCGTCGTCCGCAATACCGGAGGCAGGAGCGGCGCCGAAATCGTACAGCTGTATGTCGCAAAGGCCGGTACCGCAATTGTTCGCGCCCCCAATGAACTCAAAGGATTTGTGAAGGTGGAACTTGCTCCTGGTGAGCAGAAAACAGTCATGATAGACCTTGATCGACGCGCATTCTCATACTATGACGCGTCGAAGAGCGATTGGACGATAGAATCCGGGGAGTACAAGATCGAAATCGGACCATCTTCGCGAGAGGTAGCACTCTCGGTCTCTATCAGATGGTGATCGTTGAAGAAAGCACGGACGGTAGCCGTAGAGTTTGTGAAAAAGAGAAATTGAAGAGTGGTGGTGGAATATTTTCTGTTGCACTTGCAGAGAAGGAGCGTCACCGAAGGTGGATTTTGTTCCGATGCTTTGGTGACCTGCCCCCCAAAAGTGTTGGCAGGACTGTAAGCAGTCTGTAACACTTGGAGTCAATTATGCCTTTTTTGAGTGGACAGGGCCAGAATTTCGCAGATCCCGTTCTACGGGAGAACTGGCGACACACTCAACAAGTGAAAAGCAAAAAAGTGGAAAGTAAAAAAGCCAAATCTTCGGATTTGACCTTTTTGCTTTCCACTTTTGATTTTAAACTTGCTCCGTGGACAGGGCCAGAATTGAACTGGCGACACACGGCTTTTCAGGCCGTTGCTCTACCAACTGAGCTACCTGTCCATACCAACGCGCATCAATATAGCATTTTCCTGAAAAGATTGCAAAGGTTTTCTAGAGAAAAATCTGAACGGGAAGCAGGCAAAAAAGACAGAGAGAACAAAGAAAGTGCTGCGAAGTTGTCTTTCTCTGTGCTCTTCCGAACGATGCCTGCGACATCATTCGAGATCCTCTGGACTGTGACCTCTGTGGCAAATTCTTTTTATATAAACAGCGGTGCCAACACCAATGTAAGCGTTGCAAGCAGTTTTATTAAAACGTGCAGCGACGGACCTGCGGTGTCTTTGAACGGGTCGCCGACCGTATCACCAACCACTGCAGCTTTGTGCGGGTCTGAACGCTTTCCGCCGAACGCGCCGGTTTCGATGTACTTCTTTGCATTGTCCCACGCACCGCCGGCATTGTTGAGAAAGAGTGCCATCAGAATACCGGTGATCGTTCCCGCCATAAGAAATCCTCCCACAACCTCCGCACCGCTTGCCCCGGTCTCCAACTGTCCGCCCGCGTAATAGATCCATTTGAAGATCACCCCAACGCCTACGGTCATTCCGACAACGAGAAGTCCGGGAAGAACCATTTTCTCCAACGCTGCTTTTGTTGCAATATCGACACACTGTCCGTAGTCGGGTTTTGATGTGCCGCGCATGATGCCGGGATTGTTCTTGAATTGTTCCCGAACATTGTGGATGATCGCATACGCTGCTTTTCCAACAGCTTTGATCGCAAGGGATGAAAACAGATACACCAACACGGAGCCAAGCAGTGCACCGACGAATACTTCCGGCTTGTTCAGGTTGATGATCGGTTTGAATGAAGGCATATAGTTCGTCACTTCGTCAATGTACGCGCCGAACAGCAGAAAAGCTGCCAGCGCTGCAGATCCGACCGCGTATCCTTTTGTCAGCGCCTTCGTGGTGTTGCCGACAGAATCGAGACGATCTGTTCGCTCGCGGATTTCTTCAGGCTGTTGACTCATCTCCACAATACCGCCGGCATTGTCGGTGATGGGACCGAAGGTATCCATCGCAAGAATGTAGGCGGCAGTTCACAACATACCCATGGTTGCCACGGCCGTGCCGAAAAGTCCGGCATGATTCAGTCCGGAGTGTTGTCCGAGAAAATAGGAACTCACGATTGCTACGCTGATGACCACGACCGGAAGGCCGGTGGACTCCATGCCGATCGCGATTCCGCTGATGATATTGGTTGCCGGCCCTGTCTGCGAGGCTTCCGCAATCGATTGCACCGGACGGTATTTATACTCCGTGTAGTATTGTGTGATATAGACAAACGCAACTGAGGCAAGAACGCCGATCACGCCGCAAATGAAGAAATTAAAATAGAAGGGGCCCAGCAGCCAGCGCGATGCGACATAGAAACCGACCATCGCCAATCCGGCGGCAACATAGAACCCGCGATTCAGAGCGCTCATGGGATCTTCCTTGTCTGTCGCCTTCACTATCATGATCCCGACGATGGACGCAAGAATGCCGAAGGCACGGGCAACGAGTGGAAAGAGAAGCACGCCAAGAAGTGTCAATCCCGATCCGACGAAGAGTTCGTGGTTCGCTTTAAACAATCCGGCAGCGAGAATCATCGCGCCGATATTCTCCGCAGCGGTTGACTCGAACAGATCGGCGCCGCGGCCGGCACAGTCGCCCACATTGTCGCCGACGAGGTCGGCAATGACGGCGGGATTTCGCGGATCATCTTCCGGAATGCCGACTTCCACTTTCCCGACAAGATCGGCGCCGACATCTGCTGCTTTCGTGTAGATTCCGCCGCCAAGTTGTGCGAAGAGAGCGACAAAACTCGCGCCGAATCCATATCCAACAATCAGAAGGGGAATATGTTCCGGCTTGGCTGCCTGCATAAAATCTGCAACGGCAAAAAGTCCGCCAACACCCAGAAGACTCATCGCTACCACGAAGAATCCGGACACCGCTCCGCCGCGTAACGCAGTTTGCAGTGCGCCGTTCATGTCTTTCATCGCTGCCGCAGCCGTGCGGATATTTGAACGAATTGCAACCCACATGCCCATATAGCCGGCAGCCACAGAACATGCTGCCCCCAGCGCGAAAGAGACTGTTGTCCAGAGCGCCAAGACAGCAGAGGATGCGGGATCATTGCCGGTTGGTGTGCGAACACATGCATAGAGGATGTAGATGAGGCATGCAAGGGCAAACGCGAGATATCCGATGGTGCGGTTCTGTCTGCGAAGAAACGCCTCAGCTCCCTGCTTGATAGCATTTGAGATCTCTTGCATTTTTTCCGTGCCGGTACTCCGGCTCATCACGTCGCGTATGAGGAACAGGGCGAAGAGAAGCCCGATAACGCTGATCCCCAGAATGAGGGTTAGTTCCATAGTACGGTGCCGTTCCTTTCTGTATCAAATAAGAGGGGAAGGTGGTTGTTCGTTATTTCTTCGCCAGAACCAGTACACGGGAAGTCCCAGCAGGACGATGATCAATCCCGGCCATGTGTAGTTCGGTTTCATGAATAAGAGATCGATGCAAATCAAGGATGCAAGCAAAACATACGCTGCCGGAACGTACGGATAACCGACTGCTCTGTACGGCCGCGGAAGATCAGGACGTGATTTCCGTAGTTTGAAGAGTCCCGCAATGGTAAGAATGTAGAAAATCAATACCGCGAACACAACATAGTCCAGCAAATTGCTGTAACTTCCGCTGACGCAGAGCAGCGAGGCCCACACCGCCTGAGTGAGCAGTGCCCGTGCCGGTACGCCCCGACCACTCAATGTCCCTGTGCTCTGAAAGAATAAACCGTCCTTCGCCATCGCATAAGAGACGCGGGCGCCGGCCAGTATCAAACCGTTGTTGCAGCCGAAGGTTGAGATCATGATGAAAACAGCCATGATAGCTGAACCGGTACCTCCCAGCATCGCTTCGGCGGCTGCTGTCCCTATGCGGTCGGAGGCGGCAAATTGAATTCCGCGCCCAACGGCAGTGGCCGCGGAAGCGTCGCCGTGAAAGGGAAGCACAGAGAGATAGACCATATTGGTAAGCAGATACACAGCAACTACTGCAATCGTTCCGAGCGCCATGCTAAGCGCGATGTTGCGATTGGGATTTTTGACCTCTGCACCGGCAAATGTGATATTGTTCCATGCATCAGCCGAAAAAAGCGAACCGACCATCGCCGAACCAAGCGCGGCTGCAAGCGCAATTCCGCTCAGGGGCTGATCCCAAAGGGAGTCAAAATTCAAAGAGACGGTCGAGGGATTTCTAAAGAGAAACAGTCCAAGGACAATCAGCCCGCCGAAGGCAGCGACTTTGGCCGTTGTAAAAAAATTTTGCACAATTTTTCCTGCAACGATGCCGCGCAGATTCATCAAAGTCAATCCCCAGATACAGACGATTGCCAACAACTGCTGGGTGGAGAATGAAATCGGACCAAGCGTCAAAAGGCTGTTCTTATCTGAAAACCAGGGAACGAGGACACCCGTGAATCGGGAGAATGCCACAGCAACGGCAGCGATGGTTCCTGTTTGAATCACAAGGAAGAGCGTCCAGCCGTAGAGGAAAGCCGGGAGTGGTCCGAAGGCTTCGCGCAAATAGACGTATTGACCTCCGGCATGCGGCATCATGGAAGCCAATTCCCCGTAGCTGAGGGCCGCCATGATGGTGATGACGCCCGTCAAGATCCAGCACACAAGCATCCATCCGGGTGACTGCACCGTCCGCGCAATATCTGCCGAGACGATGAATATTCCCGAACCGATCATCGAGCCGATGACGATCGACGTCGAATCGAAGAGCGTCAACCGACGCTGGAATTCGTGTGTTGGCTTTGTCATGAACAATTAGTATAGCTGATTTTTTTGTTTTTTGCAATTGCAGGAGGAATTCATGGGACGTATATTCAGGTATGATCATCAACCCGGAACCACTCGCCGAAGGTATCCTGCAGACACCGATGCCTGACAATTGGGTTCGCTGCCTTGCATGCGGTCACCGGTGCAAAATTCCCCCGGGGAAAGAAGGCATCTGTCACGTCCGTGAAAACCGGGAAGGGTCCCTTTTTGTTCCCAAAAACTACGTTTCGGGTCTGCAAATAGATCCGATCGAAAAGAAACCATTCTACCACGTGCTTCCCGGCGCTGATGCACTCAGTTTTGGAATGCTCGGCTGCGATTTGCACTGTGCATACTGTCAGAACTGGGAGACATCGCAGGC
>JAPLFO010000060.1 GCA_026390635.1 Ignavibacteriales bacterium | reverse complement strand
GATGACGGGTTCAGCTCGAATATTTCCGGTGTTGCAGGTGATCCCATCGGAGACAGTCTGACATTTTTGCGCTATCAGCCGGGGCGTGCTTCTTCCGAGCAATTCGGCGACGTTGCAGACACCATCAATGGATCGCGGACTGTTTTCACCGTGACGGGCGGTTCGTTCTTTAACGGCCGGACGACGGCGGTGCGCTATGACCGAAAGTATAAAGTTGTCTATTTTGCCTTTGGAGGCCTTGAATCTATCGTTGATTCCCTGCTCAGGCAAGAGGTTTTGCGAAGAACGATGAAATGGCTGGGCGGCTATGACATTGACGTCGATGTATTGAAAGACCGCGAGGCGGCGACCGAACCAATGGAGATTACGGCCTTCGTCGTCGCGCCGACCTCTCCGACTGTGTCTCTCTACTGGGCCGCCAACGGAGTGCGGCCATTTTCCAAGATTTCTATGGCAAAATCAGCATCCGGAAGGTACGCGGCAGCGCTGCCGGCTCAAGCCAAAGGAACAACGATTGAATATTTCGTCCTTGCCAAGGCAGGGGCCGACTATCTTCCGTACGAAGTACATCAGTTTGCAGTCGGAACTGTTGTTGCCGGGGTTCCTCAGAAGGGATCGCAAACACCGCTCGTCACGGAACTTCATCTCAACTATCCCAATCCATTCAATCCGTTGACGACGATTTCGTACGGGCTGAAGGAGGCATCTTGGACGTCGATGAAAGTGTACGATCCGATGGGAAGGGAAATCGAAACGCTGGTCAACGGGGCGCAGTCCGCAGGGAATTATTCCGTGGTGTGGAATGCGGCGGGCTATTCCAGCGGCATCTATTTTTGCAGGCTGCTCACCGGGACGTACGCGGCGACCATTCGAATGCTGCTCGTCAAATAGATATCTCACGCACTGCTGCGCTATGGGGAAGCCACCAATCACGATGGAGTGAAAACCATGGAACGTGAAATCGATCGTAGAGATTTTTTGAAGACCATTGCCGTTGCCGGAGCAGGTGTTTCGCTGTTGCAGGGAACAACTATCGTGGAAGCAGTTGCACAATCTCCAGGAACTCCTGTGGTGATCGCGAGCGGCAATGGTATCCGGGCGACGGAAAAGGCCATGGAGTTGATCCGTGCCGGCAAGGACGCACTTGATGCAGTTATCGCCGGCGTCAACATCATCGAAGACGATCCCGATGACATGTCGGTTGGACTCGGCGGGTTGCCCAACGCAGACGGTATCGTTGAGCTGGATGCTTCAGTGATGCATGGACCCTCGCACCGTGCAGGCGCAGTCGCGGCGCTGCAAAATATCCGAAATCCCTCCAAGGTCGCACGGGTTGTGATGGATCGGACGGACCATGTGCTGCTGGTTGGAGAGGGAGCCCTCAAATTTGCCCGCATGCATGGATTCAAAGAGGAAAATCTTCTGACCGACAACGCAAGAGAAGAGTGGGTGAAGTGGAAAGAAAATCTGAGCAAGGAAGACGACTACCTTCCGCCGCATTCAATCAATGATACCGATATCGGTTACAACATTGCGGACATACGGTTTACCTACGGCACCATCAATTGTCTCGGTCTCGATCAAGCCGGGAAT
>JAPLFO010000157.1 GCA_026390635.1 Ignavibacteriales bacterium | reverse complement strand
GAGCTCACTCGAGGTCCCATTCCTCGTTGTGCGAAAACACGGAACCGCCCGCCGAGCGGTCCAGGAGGAAAAACAATAGATACGGTGAATCTTTCTGATGTCCTTGTGACTTTGTGGCGGCGCATTTTGACCAGATTTCTAGAATTCTTCGCCGGAGACCCTCCGAATTTCCGCACCGAGTTTCCGGAGTTTCTTCTCAATGGATTCGTATCCCCGGTCGAGATGGTAGATGCGGAGCACTTCGGTTTCTCCTTCTGCTTTCAGTCCTGCAAGAACGAGAGCCGCGGAAGCGCGAAGATCCGTCGACATCACCGTTGTACCGACGAGTTTTTTCTTCCCGAGGATCACCGCAGCGTTCTCTTTCAGTTCGATATCGGCGCCGAGACGGACCAATTCCGGAACGTGCTTGAAGCGGTCAAAGTAGATCGTATCGGTGACGGTGGACGGTCCATGCGCACAACTCATCAACGTAATCCATTGCGCCTGCATATCAGTCGGAAATCCAGGATACGCTGCCGTTGTCACGGATACCGGTTTCAGCTCTCTGGGAGCCTGCAGTGTGACGGAGTTGTCACCAATTGAGACTTTCGCACCTGCATCTTCAAGACGCGCCGTTACCGCCGAAAGGTGATCCGGATTGCAGCCGTCGACTTTCACCTTCCTTCCGCACATCGCTGCAGCCACAAGCATCGTCCCCGCTTCAATCCGATCAGGGATTGTTGTTACATCATGCGGATGAAGTTCGTCCACACCCTGCACTTCGAGCGTCGTCGATCCAATGCCGTCGATCTTCGCTCCCATCATGACCAGAAATTCTGCAAGATTTGTAATCTCGGGTTCGATGGCAGCATTTTCGATTCTCGTCGTTCCTTTGGCAAGCACCGCAGCCATCAGGATATTGCCCGTGGCGCCGACGCTCGAAACGTTGAACACGATTTTCGTTCCCTTGAGCCGTTTTGCTTTTGCAACAATATAGCCGCGATCAAGTTCGATCGATGCACCCAGCTTTTTCATCCCTTCGATATGCAGGTTGACGGGGCGCGGTCCCCAGGCACATCCGCCGGGCAATGAAACCTTGGCCTCACCGTACCGGGCCAGGAGCGGTCCCAGAACATAAATCGATGCACGCATTTTCTTGACATGTTCATACGGCGCTTCGAACTTGTTCACCCGGAACGTGTTGATAGTGAGCACTCCTCCTTTTCGGGCGATGGTCACGCCCATGCTCTGCAGGAGGCGCGACATCGTTGTGACGTCGCGCAAGTCGGGTGTATTGAGCAGCTTGTAGCTGCCGCTGGCCAGAATAGTAGCCGGCATCAACGCCAGCGACGCATTCTTTGCACCGCTGATGGCCACGGTGCCATTCAACTTTTTTCCGCCCTGGATGACGAATTTATCCACTGTAGGCCTCCCAGCCTCGTTTATTCATATTGCGATAGATGATCGCTGCAAAGATGGCTGCAACCAGAAGAAAAAGCAAACCGTGAACCATTTCACCCAGAACAATTTTCCCAAAACCGAACAGAGCGGCATAAATCATCACCACACCGCCGAGCCAGTTGATCAGATTGAAAATGCCGTCCTTCGTTGGAGCAACGTCCGTGGCTTCCGCCGCAATCGGTCCCCACATCTTCGCGTTCGGACGGACCCGGCGATAGAATGCCAGAAGTGTCTCCTTCGGTTCCGGCGCTGTCAGAAACGTAACGCTCAGCCACACTGCTGTCGTGATGGCAACGGTCACCAGAAGCAGGTAGGCAAACTCTCTTGGATCTTCTTCCTTCCATTGAAAGAAATATTGCAGCGCGATGGAAGTGACAAATGCCGCCGCCATGGCGGAGATTTCGCTCCACGCGTTAATCCTCCACCAGAACCAGCGGAGAATGTAGACGAGACCGGTGCCGGCGCCGAGCGCCATAAGAATTTTCCACGCTCCGGCGATGGATTCCATGTAGTATGTGACAACGGCGGATAGCAGCATCAGAACAATGGTGATCACCTGTGACGCATTCACATAGTGTTTCTCTTTCCGCGTGCGCACCATGAAACGGCGATAGACGTCGTTCACAATATAACTCGCTCCCCAGTTCAATTGTGTTCCGATTGTGGACATATATGCAGCTGCAAACGCCGCAAGCATCAATCCGCGAAAAGCCGGGGGCAAATCGGAAATTAGTATGCGAATGTAGCCCGATTCCGGATCGGCGGCAAATGCAGGATCCGCCTGATAACGAACCACCGCGACAAGACCGACGATGATCCACGGCCAGGGACGCAGCGCGTAGTGAGCGATGTTAAACCAAAGTGTTGCAAGCAGTGAATTCTTCTCGTCTTTTGCACAGAAGATGCGCTGGGCGACGTAGCCGCCGCCGCCTGGTTCGGCCCCTGGATACCATGATGCCCACCAGTTAACGGCAATGAAGACAAAAAATGTGATCATCGGCATCCACGCAGAATTCAGATCGGGCACAAAGGAAAGGATCGAACCGCCGGCGCCATTTGCTGCTCTTGCTTTATCAAGAGCATGAAGCTGTGTCAAAAGAGAGTCCATTCCACCGCTTGCCTGCACGGCAAAAACCGCCAGCAGGATCACCATACCCATTTTGAGAACGAACTGAAACAAATCCGTCCAGAGCACACCCCACAATCCGGAAAGTGTCGAAATCGACGCCGTCAGCAGCATGATCAGCAGTGCAATTCCCAGCGCTTCAATTTTCGTCACACCAAGCACGAGGACGAGAATCTTCACGATGGCCAGGTTCACCCAGCCCATGATGATGAGATTGATTGGAAGTCCAAGATAGAGAGCGCGAAAGCCCCGAAGGAACGACGCTGCCTTACCGGCGTACCGGATCTCGGCGAATTCCACATCTGTCAACACATTGGCGCGCCGCCAGAGTTTTGCATAGAAGAATACCGTAAGCATGCCGGAGAAGACCATGCTCCACCAGATCCAGTTGCCGGCGATTCCGTTGCGGGCCACCAATCCCGTAACGACTAATGGCGTATCAGCGGCAAAAGTAGTTGCGACCATCGACGTTCCTGCCAGCCACCAAGAGACGTTCCGGCCCGAGACAAAAAAATCGTCCACGCTCTGCGTTGCGCGCTTCCGGAGGTAGAGCCCGACGGCAAGATTGAGAATAAAGTAGAGTGCAATGACGGCGATGTCAACATACGTAAGCTGCATTGTACAACCTCATCAGATGAATAGTGGAGAGCGCCTGCAGTGAGATGCTCAAAAAAAAGGATGCCGGGAAAATTGACCTCGCGGCATCCTTTCGGTGATCATCAATATTTTTCAGTTCTCAACATGGAGATATTATTGCCACAGAGAATACTCTCCCGAAGGAATCTGCCATCTCTGTTGCCATTGTTTTTCGCACGCCAAAGAGTTGTCGCAACCCTAGAACCATACCGAATAGCCGAATGCCGCCGAGAGAATGTTCTCACCGTTGCGCGTACTTGCTCCGGACGGATTGAGCGTCTCCATAACATATTTCACACTGAGATTCACGATCCCGCGATTCGGCAGAAGCATTTTTATGCCGACGCTGCCGCCATAACTAATTCCTTTCAGATCCGGTTTGGACACAGACGTATAGCCCACAAGCCCTTCGACGTACGGATAGACATTGCTCTGCGTATCAAAATTATATCCCGGAGCAAAATAGGTGTTGATCTTGATTACTTCCGATCCCGTCGGAGGCTGCTCAAAGGAAAAACCGAGCGGGCGCAGGCCCAGCACAAATCCATCTGTCACAAAGTATCCAATATACGGAGCGGCCTCCAGCGTTGTCGATGACTTCGATGCCGTTGATCCGGCCACAACCGCGGTCCGCATCTCAAGGGATGCCGAGCCCCCTAATTCCAGAACCCCGGCAGTCGCATACTTTTTGACCTTGACTATCTGCTTCGCCGCCTGCGCATACGCAGGTCCGTCACTCATCACGCATGCAATAAGGACAAGCACCGTCAGAAGCCGTGCAAGAAAAGATGAGTTTGCGTTCATGGTTTGATCCTTTCATTGATGGAAAAATGAGAACATCGCTACGTCATTTTTGCGGGCAGCGCCGACCGCACCAGCGCACAGGCATTTCCGACGCTGATGGTGACCAGGCAACCGATCAGCGTGTGCCATGTAAAATCAATTTTTGTGAACGACAGCACCGCGATCATCGCCGACAAGCCGGCAATAAATCCGATAACGGCGTCGGTCTGATTTGTTCTTTTGAATAGCAACCCGAGGAAAAACGTTCCCAGCAATCCGCCGTACGTGAATGATGCAATCTTCAATCCCAATTCAACAACAGGGTTCCTCGTATCGGTAAACAGCATTGCGCCGCCGATCAGCACAACGCCCCAGAATAAAGTGAACAACCGCGACCACCAGACTTCACCACTCGCGTCCAGCGTTTTTGATTTCGCCGTTCTCTTGAACAGATCGAGGTACGTCGACGAGGCCAGTGAAGAAATGGACGACGAGAGGGTTCCCATTGCCGAGGCCAGCACTCCGGCAACGACCAAACCGGAAAGACCCGTCGGCAGATTTTCCACGATAAACTTTGGAAAGATCTCATCGGTTGTCTGCAGGCCAAGGTCCTTCCAAGGGACGCCGCCATAAAAGGCATACAAACAAAGACCAAGCACCAGGAAAAAAGCGAACTGTAAAACGATAAAGGTCGCGTCGAGCATCAGTGCCTTCTGGCTCTCCCAGCGGGATTTGCATCCCAACAATCGCTGCACCAGCAATTGATCGGTTCCGTGCGAGGCCATTGTCAGGAATGTTCCCCCCAGCAATCCGCCAATGAGGGTATAGGGGGACGAGATAAAATCCACAAATCCATATCCCCAATTTGGATTGACTATTTCAAACTTGTTAACGCCGCCGGCCGTCGCGTATCGGACGACGTCGTTCCATCCATTCGGCAGATGGTGCAGAATCAGCCACATCGACGCCACTGCTCCGCCAAGATAGATGAACATCTGAACAACGTCCATCGCGACCACCGCCTTGAGTCCGCCCAGATATGTATAAAAGAGTGTAAACAGACCGATCAACAGGATACTGGTGCCATAGTCGAGGCCTGTAATCAAATGCACCGGGATTGCTGTTGCAAATAACCGTACGCCCGATGCGAGCACTCTCGTAATGATAAAAACCGTCGACGTAAAAGAGCGGAGCGACACGCCAAATCGCTTCCCGAGAAAATCGTATGCGGTTTCAAGATCGCCTTTATAATACGCGGGAATGAAGATGACGCTCACCAACAACCGGCCAATGAAATATCCGATCGTCAATTGTAAAAAATGCATGTTGCCTTTGTACGCCAGCCCCGGTATGCTGATGAATGTCAGCGTGCTGGTCTCGCTGGCAACAATCGAGAAACCGACCGACCACCATGACATCTGCTTGCCGCCGAGGAAGTAATCACGCGACGATTTTTGCTTCCCCGAAATAACCGTACCCGCAATCGTAACACCTGTCAAATAGACACCAACAATCAGGTAGTCGACAAGGCTCATTCCTGCGAGGCCTTCCCGACGGTGTCAAAGATTTGAAAGACGCGGTCCAGTTGCGAAATCTTCAACAGGGCCAGCACCTTCTTATGGACACCGGCAAGCTTGACGATATTTCCATGTTCACGCATGGTGCGCTCGGCAATCAGCAGCGCGCTCAATCCGCTGCTGTCGCAGAACTCCACCGCCGTCATATCGACGACGAGCGTCTTGAGCGAGGGGCGGCACAAGACCAAAAACTCGCCTTTGAGTTCATGGGAATTGCTCGCATCCAGTTTCCGCTCTTTGAGCTTTAAAACTGTATGATGTGAATTCTTGGAAACTTCAAACTTCATGCAACCTCCAATGAATCGCTAGAACATTGCCAGCGTACGCAGCAACTGTGCATAGCGGGTCTGCAAATTTCTTTGTGGGGACGCTCGAAATTGGAAATTGTAGAACGTATCACCGTGTTCCTTTGCGAATCCGATCCTGAACGATGCCGTGACACTGCGGCAGATATATGCCGCGGGAAGATCCAGCGATGTATTCAAATCAAGCGCGATGTCGTATTTATGGCGGAACAACTGGTCAACGCCGGCTTTGCGGGGAAGTTGAAACATCGTCACCTGTTCGGGATGCAGCGGATAGACGCTGCAGGGAGCAAGCGCAACGGACAGATCGCGCGTGCTGCCCATGCTGACCACCGTCAGTTTTCCTCCCTTGAATTTCTGCTGCAAAGAACGCAGAAACGGAATGGCCAATGCGCGTTCGCTTTGTTCCGTCGGGACGATGACCAACGCCGTTGTCGCATCGGAAAATGCCCTCGAAAATCCCACTGATTGGGCCGGATGCCGTCGGAACCGCATTCGGGCAAGGAAATAGCCGATTTTTTTTCTCTGCGTCAGAAACATCGCAGATAAATTGCAAAAGGTTTGCGTGAAATGCAAGCAGCCTGACCTGGTCCCGGGGCTATTCCGGCATGGAAACGCCCGCCAGCATGCGGATGAAGCTGTCTTCCTCGATCACCCTCACACCCAGCGACCGGGCTTTTTCCAGTTTTAGGCCGGTATCGCTCCCTGCAATCACCGCGCTCGTTTTCTTGCTGACACTCGACAAGACTTTTCCTCCCAAAGCCTCGATGCGCTCTTTGGCCTCATCCCGCGTCATGGAAGAGAGACCGCCGGTCAGAACGAACGTTAGTCCCGACAGCGAACCCTCGGCGACAGTATCGCTTTTCATCACAAGCCCTGTTGCCGTAAGCGCATCGACAACTGCCAATGAGTGAGGATCACGGAAAAATCGCACGACACTCTCGGCGATGCGGGGCCCCACTCCTTCAACTCGTTGAAGCTCTTCGAAACCGGCATTCCGCAATGCATCGATAGAACCGAACGCACCTGCAAGCAATTTCGCGACACCGGCGCCGACGTATCTGATGCCGAGAGCAAAAACCACTTTGGGGAGCGGACGCGCTTTGCTCTTCTCGATTGCTTCGAAAAGATTTGCGGCGCTTTTTTTTCCCATCCTTTCGAGACCCGCCACATTTTCCTTCTTCAGGGTGTAGATATCGGCAACGGTGTGGATAAGTTCTTCCCGGACAAGCTGATCGATCAGCGCTTCTCCGAATCCTTCGATGTCCATTGCACCCCGATGGGTAAAGTGCGCTATGCGCCCGCGGATCTGTGCCGGACATCGGAGATTTTCGCAATACCACGCCGCCTCACCTTCAGGACGCACGATGGAAGAGCCGCACTCCGGACAGTCGCGGGGCATCCCG
Organism: Ignavibacteriales bacterium; assembly: GCA_026390635.1. Taxonomy (GTDB): domain Bacteria; phylum Bacteroidota; class Ignavibacteria; order UBA10030; family UBA8401; genus JAPLFO01. The sequence goes on along the minus strand of JAPLFO010000157.1, from coordinate 13,123 downwards.
AATCGCGGCGCTTCGGCAGGACGCTTTGCAAGAACAACGCCGCTGACCTTTGGGATGACGTCACCCCCCTTTTCCACAATCACGGTGTCGCCGATGCGCAGGTCCAGTTCCCGGATGTAGTCCTCATTATGCAGTGTTGCCCGGCTGACGGTGGAACCGCCCACAAAAACGGGAGCAAGCTCCGCCACCGGCGTGACAGTACCCACGCGACCAATCTGGAGCGTAATCCCCTGCAGCAGCGTCTCCACCTGCTGCGCGGGAAACTTATACGCAATCGCCCACCGCGGACTTTTTGCAACCGCTCCAAGCGTTTCCTGCTGTTGCATTGAATTCACTTTGACGACAATGCCGTCGATGTCGTAGGGCAGTTGATCGCGCTTCAATCCCCATTCATTGCAGAAAGAAATCACGTCGGCAATCGTCGGACAAATTCGCCAGTGCTCATTCACAACAAAACCGAGCTGTTTCAGTTCGGCAAGATTTTCCGCATGAGTCCCCGCCTCTCCATGCGCTTTTCGCAGGAAATAGGTGAACATGCTCAACGGTCGGGAAGCAACGACGGCAGGATCCTGCACTTTGAGCGTGCCGGCGGTGGAGTTTCGCGCATTGACAAAAAGTTTCTCCCCCGCGAGGGCTCGCTCCTCGTTCATCCGCTCAAAGTCGCTTTTTCTCATATATATTTCACCGCGCACTTCATAGTCTGACATCTGAACCGCGGACGTGCGGCAGCGCAAAGGGATGGAACGGATCGTGCGAAGGTTGGCGGTAATTTCGTCCCCCTGCACTCCATCTCCGCGTGTTGCCCCGCGGACAAAGACCCCGCCAGAGTATTGCAGGCTGATGGCTACGCCGTCGATTTTCAATTCCGCCACGTACTCATACGGTGTGCCTTCAAGAATTCCCGAAACACGCCGGTCGAAGTCCATGAGCTCCGCTTCACTGTACGTGTTTGCAAGACTCAACATGGGAACTTCATGCGTCACGGAGGGAAATTCTTTCGCCGGCTGACCGCCGACACGTTGTGTTGGTGAATCCGGTCGACGGAGATCCGGATAGCGGGCTTCCAATTCCGTAAGCTCACGCATCAATGCGTCGTACTCCGCATCGGAAATGGACGGCATCGCGAGTGTGTAATACTTGAAATCGTGGTCCTGCAGTTCGGAGCAGAGAACATTGATGCGGGACGCGGTTGCGGCTCGATCGTTCATGGCCGCTGCCGCGACAGAAGAGAGCGCGTAACGGGGATGTTCCTGACAATACCATTGTGTGTTCCGAGCGGACCAATGTCCGTACCGTCAAGTGCAAATCGGACGGCGTTGGCACGCGTCACCGAGAGAATGAATTGCTCTTTCGCCTTCCAGAGGTGGGATATCCCGGGCGCAAGCTTCAGTGTCTTGACCGGCTCTCTGTCGCGCGCAACCGAGACCCAAACAGTATCCGAGGCTCGACCTGACAGCACCAGGGAATCTGCCAACACCCCGGCTGCAACGACGCTGTCGACAGATTTTGCTGACGAATCTGCAACGGGTGCCTTCTGCCGTTCCTGTTCTTTGACGATCTCCTGGAACGGAGTTTCTTTGGCGGCAGGAAGCGATCGTCCCCCGTCGGTGAAATCGATCACAAAAACGACGAGGGCGATACCCACTGCTCCCAGAAATATCGATATGACTGTTTTCTGTGCCTTCCTTTTTCTCGTCAGTTCCTCTGGTGTCGTCACGACAGCGTCCGCCGGCACTGCAGGCGCAGATACCGCGGACGGCACGGCGGTACTGTACCCCGATCCGGAAAGAATTGTTTCGGCACCGGAATACTTCCCTGTAACCATAATATCGTACTTGCGCAATACTTCCGACGGATCAAGACCGATTGTCTGCGCATATTCCCGCAGAAAGGCGCGAACATACGTCTGCGGAAGACTGTCAAACGAACCCTGCTCGATCGCCTCCAAATATCGGATATTGATGCGCATCCGGACGGATATATCCTGCAGCGAAATATCGCGCGAGACTCTTTCTTTCCTCAAATCGTCAGAAAATGTATTCATGATTGCTATTCCGTTTTTAGGCGATCCAGTACCGCCCTGACCTGCACGGCGAGCGCTTCAATCTGATAGGGCTTCTGGAGAAATCCATCCACTTTGCGCGCAAACGATTTTTCGTGCAGGAGGGAGTCGCTATATCCGCTGGAGATGAGTACGCGTGCAGCGATCTTCATCCTTCTGATCTTTTGGAACACTTTCTTTCCATCCATGTCCGGCATCTTCATGTCCAGGATAATAAGGTCGAAGCGGTGCTTGCCGGCAAGGATGTCCAACGCCGCCTGCCCACTGCGGGCGGATTGCACGGTATATCCCAGATCGCGCAGCATGGCGACGATGGTTGCGCACACGCTCTCGTCATCATCCACGACCAGCAGAGATTCCGAACCGCCGACGATGCGGAAAGCATTTCCTTTCGGCGCGATCGTTTGTGCCCCTTCCATGAGCGGCAGGTAAATGGAAAACGTCGTCCCGCTTTTCAGTTTGCTCTGAACAGATATGTGTCCACCATGCGTCTTTACCACGCCATAGACCACTGAAAGACCCAGACCGGTTCCCTTTCCCTGATCTTTGGTGGTAAAGAACGGCTCGAACATCCGCTGCAGCACGTCGCGCTCCATTCCGGCACCGTCGTCAGTCACACGAACACCCACGTACAATCCTTCATGGACATCTCCCAGCGAAAGGATTCCGTCGATCTCACCATGTGAAACAACGTGCGTTTCTATCGTCAGGTGTCCGCCGTCGACCATGGCATCACGCGCATTGATAAAAATGTTCAGCAGTACCTGCTGTATTTGTCCTTCGTCACCGCTCACAAGGGCGGCGGGAGCGCCGAAGTTTTTTGTAATGGCGATACTTGAGTTGATGCTTCGTTCAAACAGGTGGAGCGTCTCGTCGATGATTTCGTGCAGATCCACCGGATGGACGGCGACATTGCTGCGCCGTGCGAAGGTGAGCAATTGCCGCGTCAAAGAAGCGCCGCGCTTTGCTGCCGTTTCAATGATATCGACAAACGGATACCACTTGTCCGTCGGCTTCATCCGCCGCCGCATAATCGATGCAGACCCGAGAATGGACGCGAGGATATTATTAAAATCGTGCGCAACACCCCCGGCCAGATTGCCGATGCTGTCGATTTTTTGCGCCTGCATTATTTTCAATTCCAGTTTCTTTTTCTCTGTGATGTCCCGCATCGCACAACGCATCAGAAGCGGCTTGCCGAGCTCATCATAGACCAGCGATGTGTTCAGGCTGACGTCCATCAAGGAACCATCGCGCAGACGGACCTGCTGCTCCATACCACGGATTTCCATTTTCTTCGCAAAGGCGGCCAGCAGAGTGTGGCGCACTGTTTCTTCGTGTTCCGGCGGATAGAGCATGAAGAGGTGATTCCCCGTCAGCGCTTGCTTGTCATAGCCCAGGGTTCGCGCTTCGGTTTCATTGCAGCTCACAATGATGCCGTCGAGATTCACCACATGGTACATGTCCGGAGAGTGATCAAACAGATCCGCATATCGCTGCTCGGACTTAGCCAGGCGTTCGAACAGGCGGGCGTTATTCAGTGCGAAACTGATTTGATTGCCGAACGCCGATATCAGGTCGCGCTGCTGCTCCGGAAAGAAATTCGCGCCCGTGTGCGCGAGCAGCAGAACCCCTGCAAATTGTTCGCCGGAACGCAAGGGGACAGAAATCCAGCTCGAGATCCCCGCCTCCAGAAGGCGCGGGTTGACGATCGCACTCAGGGGACCCAGCAAGTCTTTGTGCGTGCGAACATTCTGTATCCACCGGAAAGCCTCGGTCTCTGCAGTCATCGGTTCGCGAAAAATGCTGAAGTTCGCGCCGATAGAGTTTTTCAATACAAGACTCTTTCCTTCGACAAGGTAGATCCATCCGTACTGCGTTTTCGCCAGCTGCAATACCGTCATCAGAGCGTTGCTCAGCAGATAGTTGAGATCGATGGTACGGATGACCGTCTCGGCAACGGCATTAAGCGCCGCCAGTTCCCTGCGCTGCTCTTCCAGCTGCCGGCCGTACTTCAGCGAGAAGTAAACGCTTGCGAAACCGATCACACCCACTGTGATGATGCTGATGAAATCGAACCAGGTGATGACTTCGTTGAGGAAGAAATTCGCAGAGATGATCGTCACCATAATGACGACCACCGCGGTGGAGGCTACCATCTGTGCCTGTTCGACAAGACCCAAATGGAGTGAAAACGTCCGGAGCCGATGCAAAAATGGTTTCATAGGACGATTCGTGATCCCTGTTGACAGCAGCTATTGTTCTGTCAGATTAAATTGTTGAATTTTCGTGTAGAGAGTCTTCAGGCTGATGCCGAGAATCTTCGCGGCAAGATTTTTGTTCCACTTTGTCTGCTTGAGCACGCCGTCGATGTGATCTCGCTCCAGTTCACGAAGCGAGATGGTGGATCCCACTCTTCCCTGCTGTTGTTCGGCCTGAGCGCCGGCTGGCGTAACATTCAGATGTTGGGGCAGCGCCATGTCCCGTGGACGAATGAACGAATCCGTGGAGAGGAGGGCCGCGCGTTCGAGAACATTTTCCAGCTCCCGGACATTCCCCGGCCAGGAATATTCGGTCAGCGCCTTTATCGCATCGGTGTGGAGCGTCTTGGGCTGACGGGTCTTCACTTTGCGTTTGAGGATTTCGGTCGCCAGCAGCAGAATATCTTCGCGGCGCTCTTTCAGCGAGGGAATGTGAAGTGTGATCACGTTGATACGATAGAGAAGGTCCTCGCGGAACCGTCCCTCTTTGGCATCGTCTTCAAGATGCCGGTTCGTCGCGGATATAATACGGACATTGGATTTCATCGTTTTATTCCCGCCGACGCGTCGGAACTCGCCGGTCTGAACAAAGCGCAGGAGTTTCGGCTGGAAGACAGTGCTGATCTCACCGATCTCATCCAGAAACAGCGTTCCGTCGTTCGCAATCTCAACAAGACCCTGGCGCATGACGTGCGCGTCGGTGAATGCACCTTTTTCATGTCCGAACAATTCGCTTTCGATCAACGTATCCGGAACGGAAGCACAGTTGAGGGCGACAAACGGTTTTTCGGCACGCGGTCCGTTGCGGTAGAGAAAATTCGCAAACAACTCCTTGCCGGTACCGCTGGCACCTTCAATCAGCACTGTCGAATCGGTCGGTGCGACCCGGCTTGCCAACTCGAGAGTCGCAATGAACGACGGACTTTGGCCGATCAATTGCGCAGTGTTCGCCATCCGCGCAAGTTCGGACTTCATCACCTTGTTTTCAATGAGCAGGTTCTTGTGTTCCAAAGCCCGGTCGAGCAATTGGAACAATTCATCCACTTCATACGGTTTTGTGAGATAGTGGAAAGCTCCCTTTGCCATGCACTCGACAGCGATGCGTACATCGGATACGCCGGTCAGCATTATCACCTGCGTGTCGATGTAGTGATCCTTGATAAAGCTCAATACTTCCAGTCCATCGATGCGCGGCATCTTGACGTCCAGAAGAACACAATCAAAATTTGCCGCCTGCACGGCATTGATCGCCTCGCCGCCATCTGCCGCAGTCGTGATGATGTAGCCTTCATCCGTCAACAGCGTTCCAAGCATCTCCCGGAAACTCGCTTCGTCGTCTACGACAAGAATCGAACCGCGCTTCTTTATCTTCGCCATGACCCCATCCGATTTTTGTATAATATACAACTCCAACCAATCCGAAGCAAACCTTTGAAAAATAAGGGTTTTTTCGTATTCTATGGACATCCGGCGGTGCTATCGTGGAACGAATCCGCTCCCGACCGGGACTGCAAACCAGAAGAGCAATATGAAACAATGGGTCTATTAACGATTTCCAATATTTTCATGACATTTGCATGGTACGGCCATCTGAAATTCAAAGATGTTTCGTTGTGGAAGGTCAGACTGATCAGCTGGATGATTACGTTCTTCGAGTACTGCTTTCAAGTCCAGGCCAACCGCATCGGATCGGGCACCTTCTCCGGTACGCCTGTTCGACAAATTGCATGCCGCCATGTGGATGGGTAAGATGGGAACTGCTCGGAGCACCATCATGGCAGAATTTTCGGTGAATGGTATCGTCGTTATACGCGCGGAGCAAATTGGAGCGTTCGTTAAACTTTCCACCGGCCGGCCTGTTCCGGTTCCTCGACAGATGGTCGATCACTACAACGCCGCGGCATGAGAAACAACGCCGTCACCCGTTACTAAAGACAGTCAGCCAGCTCTTTACATTGACCCCCTGACCGCTATTCACCGACGTGCGACCACCATTCGCCGATTCAATGCAACACCGGGGCATTCCATCCTGTATATTCCACCAACAATTGAAAGGAAGTGCTGATGGAACACCGTTGGTCTCATTCGTCCGCAAAGCGCATGTTTTGGGGCGTGATTTTATTGCTGTTGGGAGTTTTTTTCCTTCTGCAGAATTTTCATTTCATACACACCGGATCAATCGGCGTTCATTGGCCATTGTTTCTCATCCTTGCCGGCGGCGCAAAACTCCTCTGGCCGGATCCGGACTCTTCTCGCGGAAGCGGCCTCTGGCTCCTGTTCATTGGCGTTTGGTGCTATGTTTCAACACTGCAGATAGCAGGCCTGACATTCGGAACATCATGGCCGATACTGCTCATCGGCGTGGGAGTGAAGGCGATCTGGAAGCAATCACGTCCTGTATCATCAGAAGATCCACGATATCAAAGGAATAAACACTATGAACACGAATAAGCGATTCAATATTCATCCGCAGATGGTCATTGGTGCCATCATCGTCATCTTTGGTATTCTCTTCACACTCGACAACATGGGAATCATCGACAATGCCGGATATTATCTCCGCTTCTGGCCTGTGGCCATCATTGCGATCGGCCTCATCAAGATCGTCAGTCCCACTCATCACGGAGAACGCGTCGCCGGTCTTATCGTCGGAGGAATTGGCTCGCTGTTGCTCCTGTGGACGCTGCATGCCTTGACTTTCAGCATCTGGAGTCTTTGGCCGCTCGTCCTTGTTTTCATAGGAGTAAAAATGCTCCTCAACCCGCGCAGACATTGCGAGAAATCCTGGTCCATGCAGAATGAAACGAGCTCTGATCCTTTCTTCCAACAGTTCGTCTTTATGAGCGGTACGAATCAGCAACTTACCACGGACAATTTTCGCGGTGGGGACGTCACTGCAATCATGGGAGGCACCCAGCTGGATCTGCGCCACGCGCAGATGGCAGGCGACAGCGCCATTATCAATGTCTTTGCTTTCTGGGGCGGCATTGAAATCTGGGTCCCCGATACATGGAATGTGTTATTGGAAGGAACTCCCATCATGGGCGGCATCGACATCAAAACGCTCCCGCAAAAACACTCCGATGCGAAGCGACTCATCATCCGCGGATACGCGATCATGGGCGGCGTGGAAGTGAAGAATTAAGATGACGGATTTCGACCTGCGGGTGGAATGCTCTTTCATCCACCCGCTTTTTTTTGCAGAAGATTCGTCATGTCTGGCAAAAGCGGTTTTTTTAAATTACTTTGGGTATGTGAGGCAGCCGTTCGACACGCTAGAGTTTCACTGTGAAAGCGGGAAACAATTGATGACAGAGCACACTGATCACGCAGGAGAGCACTGAACATGGTTGTTTCCATGATGATCTGAGTTTTCTGCGTCATCACCGGACCTGTTATTCCCGCTGTATAGGTCCACAAAACAATGCTTCCCAGTACAATTCATCCACGCTGATGCATCCTTTTTTGTCAAACCGTTCTTCCGTCCTGTTCTATTTTGTACTCTGGATTCTTATCGGTGCGGCGTCTTCATTTTTCTTTGTACACGGAACGGCGCTGCCGATTTTTTGCGCAGCATACGCCGGGCTTGGCGGATTGTCGTTGAGCTCATGGTTTGTTGTGCGCTCCATCGGAATACGGATGATGCGCCCTTCCATGCTGATCGGCATCGGCATTGTTTCCTCTGTTGTCATCACCTCATTCTGGCTCGCCGGATTCTATGTCTTGGTGCAGTCGTCCGGGGACACTCTGCTCCGTACTGCAGTGTTGACTCAATTCCGCACAATTGGATTTACCGGCGCAATCATGTCGCTGCTTGTCTTCGCGATACACCTGCTGCTCCTTTCCGCACAGGAGCAGCGAATACAGCAGGAGGAAGCGATTCAGCTGAAGATGCTCGCGCGCGAAGCCGAATTGCGCGCGCTGCGTACACAAATCGATCCCCATTTTCTGTTCAACAGCCTCAATTCCATCAGCGCACTTGCGTTGAACGACGGGAAACGTACGCGCGAAATGACCGTGGCACTCTCGGAATATCTCAGAGCGACGCTGACGCAAGGCTCGCAAGACTTTGTCTCATTGCAGGATGAAGGAGAACTCGTCGAGCGCTATCTCTCAATAGAAAAAATTCGCCTGGGGAACCGCCTCCAGGTGTCCATCGATATTTCTCCCGCTACGCTGCAGGCACAGATCCCGCCGCTATTGCTGCAGCCGTTGGTAGAGAATTCCTTGCGACATGGTATCGCCTCGCTGATCGAGGGCGGCATGCTGACCATCACGGCGATGATGCACAACACCGACGTTATCGTCGAAATCAAGAATCCTTTTGATCCGTCCGATCGCAGCGCCAGAAGCCGGGGCATGGGACAGGACAACGTCCGCCGGCGTCTTGCTGCCGCTTTTCCCGACCTTTCACATTTGAGCACCGCGGCTGACGAACGGTACTACACAGTCACGCTCCGATTCCCGTTCACCTCGGGAGGGAATCTCTCGTGATAACCACACCGGCACAACGCCAGCCGGCCACACAATCCGGACCGACACAATGAACGAAGTTTCCGCCATTATTATCGACGATGAAGATCTTGCGCGGATGGTAATTCGTGAGCATCTTGCGGCCTATCCGCACATCCGCATCGTTGCGGAGTGCTGTAACGGATTTGACGCTGTGAAGCAAATCGCAAAACACGAGCCGGATCTGCTGTTTCTCGACATCCAGATGCCCAAGCTGAATGGTTTTGAGATTCTTGAGTTGATTACCCATCGGTGTGAAATAATTTTCGTGACCGCGTACGATCAATTCGCACTCAAAGCATTTGATGTTCATGCCGTGGACTATTTGCTGAAACCGTTCTCCAAGAAGCGTTTTGATGAAGCGATGGCACATGCGCTCGCAATAATCTCGAGCGGCAAGCCGGAGTCGGTTGAGAAACTGCGAGAGTCATTGCGCAACGACGGTCCCCTGACCCGAATACTGATTCGAGTCGGAGAAAAAGTTCATGTGCTGCCGGTAGACTCCGTAAGCTCTGTGGAAGCGCAGGATGACTATGTGGAGATCCACGCCGAAGGGAAAAAATATCTGAAGCAGCAGCGGTTGTCGGAATTGGAATCGCTGTTGGATCCGCAGCGGTTCATACGCGTCCATCGCTCAATCATTGTGAACATCGATTGCATTGCCCGCATCGAACTCTACGCCAAAGACAGCCGTCTCGCTGTTCTACGCGACGGCAGAAAGCTGCCGATCAGCCGCACGGGATATGAGAAGTTGAAGGGAAGATTGTGATGATCGCGGACAAACGTCGGAAAGGATTCTCGCCGAACTGGAATTCGGATGCGGCACGCAGCAAGGCGCTATGAGCAACCTTCCGCCACGACCAAATGAAAGCGGTGATGTCAGATAGCTCTGACATCACCGCGAGAACGCTGCCATCCTGCCGGCAAGCTGCTATTTGGCGATCAGTTCTACTTTCGCCTTGTTTTCTTTCCCTTCACGTAGATAGGTAAACTCAACAACATCACCAGGCTGATAAGACTTCAGGGCATCCGAATAGTCGCGTAGCGCGGCAACTGCACGATCTCCGATTTTGATGATCACATCTCCCTTTTGAAGTCCCGCTTTTGCCGCCGGCGAGTCATTCGACAAGTCAGCAATACGGACACCGGGACCGGAGAATGCAAAATCAGGCATACTGCCTGTCGTCACGCGCCGCTCGCCGGCTGCCTGCGGTTTCTTCGCTTCTGCTGTGACTTGTCCTTGAAATGCCAGCGGCGTCTCACGATCGCCGAGGTAGAGCAATCCTTCGCGCACAAACGTTGCGACTTTCACCATCCCGGCACCATCAATCTTGTCTGGGGTATCGCTTGGTTTGTGATAGTCTTCGTGAGCGCCGGCAAAGAATTGCACCCCCGGCACGCCGATTTCGATGAAACTCCTCTGGTCGCTCGCGTCCAGATCCTGCGTTACCATCTCGGCCTCAACACCGGTAACATAGCCGGCCCCCATGAAAATGAATTTCCATTCCCGGGCGCTGCTGCTGCTGAGAACGAGAAGTTTCCTGTCGTTCAACCGTCCGACACCATCCAAGTTCAGCACACCGATCGCTTTTTTTGCAGGGAATTTCTTCATCGTCTTGATGTAGGTCTTGGAGCCGAGCAGCCCTTCTTCTTCGCAGGAGAACGCGACAAAGATAACTGTCCGTTGCGGCTTCAGCGATTTGCCCAACAAATCCGCCAGCTCCATCATCACCGCTACACCGCTGGCATTGTCATCGGCACCGTAGTGGATTTTGCCGATATTGCCTGTATTCCCGCCCGGCCAGCCGAGTCCGAGATGATCATAGTGTGCACAAATAATCACAGACTCATCGCTGTATTTGGGATTGGTGCCCGGGATAGTGCCGATGATATTTTTCACCGGCGCCCTGGTCCCCTTCGCATCGACAACTTCATCCCACACCTGGAAATAGCTTCCATCGTCTGCACCGGGCAGCAGTCCTGCATTCTTGAATTTCTCTGCGATGAAGTTTGCCGCTTTTTCAATTCCCGGAGTGCCGGGCGCTCTTCCGGCGAGTTCTTCACCCGCCAGATAATTGACGGATTTCATCATTCTATCAGCGGAGAAGACCGGGGCGAGCATGGCCAGCGCTTTGCGCCTGGGCACGTCGCTGGATACCGCAACCGCGGGCAATAATTTTGCCATCAACGGAGAATTGACCGATCCCCACTCTCCTTTTCCAATGTTGGTCGGTTCTTTTCCTTCGAACACCAGATAGCTGTACTTGCCGTAGTGCGGAAGCTTGCGGGCAAGACCGGCTGCGGCATCCTTGCTGTCTGCCGTAAGCAGAACGAGCACCGATGACGGGCTTTTAGGATGACGCGCAGAAATGACGAACGAATTCGCCTCGGACTTGTATGATGTTTTTGCCAAACGGACCGATGCCGCTGTCATTTCCGCATCATAGTCCTTAATACCGTCCTTCACCGCAGCTGCAAACATGTTTTCCATTCCGAAGATCCATACACATTGCTTCGCGGGCAGCGTGGCAATTTCATTATCAAACTTGATGGCAATCTTCTTTGTCGAATCAGCGGCCCATGTATTGGCGAGGTCTTTGTAATATGCTTGTTTTTCCTCGTCCGCTTTTGAAGGCAGCAGGATAACGATGTCTTCGGCACCCAATATTTTCGATAGCGACGGGGGGATTTCACTATAGTGCAGCTTTCTGAAAATTGAAAATTGCGGATCCACCTGGATGAGCACGGGATTGCCTGTGAACGTCAGGTTGAAATTCTGTGACTTCTGTGTCATCGCGACTTTCCGGACTTCTGTCCCCTTCTCAGATGTGACGGCAATAGGAACATCAACCGCGAAGGCGTCATCCTTCTGCACCTGCGTCAACGCAAAGGAAAGATTGAATGCCGCATTTTCTTTTTTGACTGAAACCTTTGAAAGACTCAGTTCGGGCGCGCCGGTCCGATCCACCCATTGCGTGAAGAATTGTTTCAGATCCTTCCCGCTGACGGCTTCAAAGGCAACTCTGATATCGTCGAACGATGCCGCCTTAAATTTATTGTCCCGGTAGAATTTCTGGAACGACTTAACGAATTGTTCGTCGCCCACAATGTCGCGCAGCATATTCCACATCATCATGCTCTTTCCGTAACCGATTGCTTCGGAGGACGGATTTGTACGTGAAAGAAATTTTTTCAGCGGAAAGTCGTTTGCCGGCGTCACATAGTCGGTAAATTTTTGAAGCGTCGTCCGGCGGTATTCATCTCCCTGCCCGCGCTGTTCAGCAATCAGATGATCCGCCATATAGGCGGTAATCCCTTCGCACCAATTTCCCGTCTTGAAATCAACATAGGCGCTATTCCCCCAGTAGTTGTGAAGGAGTTCGTGCGGATACGAAGAATGGAGAATAAACGGGAAACGGATGATCTGCTCGCCGAGAAGTGTGAACGACGGCATGCCATATCCCGTTTCCCAGAAGTTTTCCACGAGCGCGAATTTTGTGAACGGATAGGGCCCGACCAGTTGTCGATACATCTCCAGATACTGCGCCGTGGTTTCCAGATATTTATTCGCCAGCGTTTCGTCCGGCGTCCGCAGATAGGCCATCACGTCTGTCGCGCCTGCTGAAGTTGCATATTCGGTGAATGTCGCAGCGATTAGATAGACTTCTTCCATCGGCTCGGGAGAATCCCATCGGACCGTATGGATCCCGTTTTTCGTTTCATTCAAGGTTCTCTTTCCCTGGCTGACTACATCCCAAGGGGATGCAACGCTTGTCGTCAACTCAAAATTGATCCATGCGTCATTGAACCAGGGCACCCAGTATGTGGATCCTGCCAGATAGACGCCTTTCTCGCCGATAATGCCGGGGGTCTGGCTGAAACCACGTGCGTATTCCTCGCCTAATTGTTTGATCTCATAATTAATAACGCCGCCATAGGCAAGCGTCACGACGGCATCGCTCTTTGGTTCAACGGAAAATGCGAGCACATACTTATTCTGTACATAGTCCGGCAATTTAAAATCTTCGCGATCCATCCCGAAATCCTCTGCGGTCACACCGCTCTTGTCCAGCGTCACCGAGACACCCGGCGTTTGGGATTCGACCGTCATATTCATATTGAGAAGAAAAGACATTTTCTTCTTCGCCTGGGCGGCGGGAATGGTGATCTGATCCGTCGCTTTAAAAGAATGCTTCGGCGGATCAATCGTGACTGTGAGTTTGTGATGGATGAATGTGCCGGCGCAGAGTGTTGCCGAGCATACGATCACGGTGGCAAATAGTGCAAT
>JAPLFO010000065.1 GCA_026390635.1 Ignavibacteriales bacterium | reverse complement strand
GATATCACAGAGCAAAAAAAGATTGAGCTGGAATTGCGGCACAGCGAGGCGCGCTTCCGGGCAATCTATGAACGGGCCGGCATCGGCATTGCGATCGCAGATATGCATGGCCATATTCTCGAAGCTAATCCGGCGCTCCAACACATGCTTGGGTATTCAGCTGCAGAATTTCAGAAGCTGACTCTCGATGAGATCTCGAAGGAGGAGGAGATGATCGAGGAACGAAGAAATATTTCGAGAATCCTTTTAAGCAACCCGAAAGCATCGTATTCAACTGAAAAACAATACCGAAGGAAAAATGGAACGATGCTGTGGGGGCATTTGACCATCACAGTGATGCGTGATGACCATGGAGCACCCCGCTACGGCCTTGGCATTATTGAGGATATGTCCGAGAGAAAAGCCGCGGAAGAAGAACGCGAGCGGCTCATCACGAACCTCCAGGAGGCGCTTGCCGATGTGCGAACCCTCGGCGGACTTCTTCCGATTTGTTCTTCGTGCAAACGAATCAGGGATGACAAAGGATATTGGAATCTACTCGAGAAATATTTGACAGAGAATGCGGGTGTCACCTTGAGCCACGGCATCTGTCCTGATTGCGAGCGGAAACTCTACCCGCATCTTTACGATGATTCGGGAGAACGCAAAAAGCGACAGAAACACACATCTGCCGGGGGGAGTGCATGAACAGGCAGGATTACAAGGGAGAATGGTGGAGTCGTTTCACCTGGTATCTTGTGGCGGCGATTGGTGCGTGGACGATCAGCTTCACAATTCTATTCGTGGCATATCTTCAATCCGGAAGAGATGACGTGTTGGAAACAAGCCGTCGCCACGCACAATTATTATTTGATCGCGATGCTCCATTTGCGGTGCTCCCATCGCCCGACGACGTGCCGAACGCGGCTGTGGAGATGAGATCAACCCGTCCACCGTCAACTGTCCGTGAGACGGTCAGGCTTACTCCCGTGCACCGCATGCAATCGAGAACATTTTCGTTTCTGAGCATAGACAGTTTATCGGCCGGAAACGGCCGTCCTGTATGGCAGCAAAGGGCATTGGATCATTTGAGAGAAGGAAGCCCCTCAGAAGAGACCATCGCCACACTTGATGGCGAAGAATGTTACTTCCTTTTCAAGCCGCTGCGTGCCGACTCAACATGTGCTGCATGTCATGACCGCGCAACATTCCGCCCGGGAGAGCTTACGGGCGCCGTGCAAATGTGCATTCCGACGACGATGGCATATGAAGCGACAAAAAAGTCCGTCGATCGAATCGGCATCGGTATTCTGGGTTTGTGGATGCTCGGCGTTCTAAGCATCACAGTCGCAGGCAATGGAATGCGCCGCCAGTTGAGGGCTCACCTTCGGGCGGAGACATTGTTCAAAACGGTGTGGGACGGTTCCTTCGACGGCATGCGCGTCATGGATGAGCGGGGAGTCGTGCTTCGCGTCAATGACGCATATTGCCGCATGATGAATGCGCAGCGGAAAAATGTCGAGGGAAGACCCTATCCGGTCGTCTATGAGCAGCAGCAACAGGATTCTATGCTCAAAACGTATGTCGGCCAGATGCAGGGCGACGGCGTTGCGGCCCAAGCGGTCTATCATCTCAGGCTGTGGGATGGATCTTTCCACTGGCTTGAATTGAGTAATTCCGTTCTGGATCTGCCGGATCCCGGCGTCCAGCTCCTGAGCATCGTGCGGGATGTGACGGAACAAAAGGAAAAGGAAATTGCCCTGCGCCACTCTGAAGAGAACTATCGCCTCCTGTTTGAAGGGTCGCCGATCGGCATTTTCAGGATCGGGATGGACGGACAACTGTTCGCAGCAAATCCGGCGCTGACAGAGATGCTCGGTTATCTGTGCGAGGAGGAATTGCTTCGCGCCATCAACAAGAATGAAGCCCAACTGTTCGCTCATCAGGGACTGCGTGATGAAATGCTCAATCAACTACGGGGAGGGATTCCCCTCGTACATGTGGAACAGGATCTTCGACGAAAAGACGGATCGTCGTGCATCGGCAAAGTGGCAATGAAGCTCGTTGTCGGTATGGAGGATGCAGAACGGCACGCCATCGGGACTGTCGAAGATATTTCTGACCGGAAAGCGGCAGAACGAGCCCTGGAAAGAAAAATGGAAAGTGAAGCGCTCCTGGCAGACATTTCCGAAAAGCTATTCCGGACAACGACCGAACGATTTTCCGGCACGGTGAAAGAATCGCTCCGTTTGCTGACGCAATTCATGGGTGCATCGCGCGGCTATGTGAATCTATTCTCAGGAGTGTATTTCGGGGAGGAAGACGTTGCGGAATGGTCTGAAGAGGGAGAGCGCCCCCTTCTGGGGGTACTGGAAGGACGGCCGCTGTCATCGTTCGCATGGATGTTGGCGGCGGCATCGGAAAATCAGTATGCCGCCATCGAAAACATCGATTCATTTCCTGCCTTCGCCGCTGCGGAACGCGCGTTGTGGCAGGAATGTCATCTGTCCAAGGCGCTTGTCGTGCCGGTGCTTCGCGAACAGACTACCATCGGCATTCTTATGTTCACCATGGTTGGAGATATGACTGATTGGCACTATCAGGACGTACGATTGCTGAGGATGGCAGGGGAAATTCTGGTCACGGCCATCGAGCGCAAGCGCACCGATGTCAACCTGCGGCAAAGTGAAAAGAGACTGAGTGACCTGGCAGAAAACATGCTGGATGTTGTCTGTCAAATCGATGAAAATGGAATGTTCAGGTTTGCAAGCCCGTCATTCCTGAATCTCTTCGGTCGTGCATATGGCGACGTTGTCGGCAACAGCTTCGCGGAGTACCTGCATCCGGAAGAAAAGAAACAGTTCTCCTTCACGCCGGATCCGGGGATCCTTCTCTCCGCAAAGTCCCGGACAGAATGCCGCTACCGCCATGCGGACGGTCACTATCTCTGGTTGGAAATATTTTCGACCCGGATGGTGGATGAGGCAGGCGGTGTGATCGGCACGGTGATGGGAATGCGCGATATCACGGAGAGAAAGATCGCTGATGAAAAAATCAACGTCTCACTGCGTGAAAAGGAAATACTGCTCAAGGAAATTCATCACCGGGTGAAAAACAATCTACAGGTGATATCGAGTCTTCTCAATTTGCAGGCGAGCTATCTGTCGGATCCGCGGACGCGGGAACTCTTTGCTGAAAGCCAGAATCGCGTACGGTCTATGGCGTTGATTCATGAGAAGCTGTATCAATCGGAAGATTTCGTTGCAATTGATTTTGCAGAGTATATCAATGGGCTAGCCGGTTTTCTATATCGATCGTATGCTATTAATCCGGAAAAAATTGTATTGACGATTGATGTAAAAGACGTCGCCCTTGGTATGGTCTCCGCGGTCCCTTGCGGCCTCATCATCAACGAACTATTGTCCAATGCCCTCAAGTACGCTTTTCCGTCCGGGCGCAACGGCTCCATCATGATCCAATTGATGCAGTCCGGCGGCAATGAGCATCTTCTCAGGGTCGTGGACGACGGAATCGGTTTGCCTGCAGGGTTGGATCTTGGCAATGTGCAGTCGCTCGGGCTTCAGCTTGTGGATACATTGACGCGGCAGCTACAGGGCCGCTGGCAAGTGCGGCGTACTCCTGGAACGCAATTCAGCATTTATTTTAAAGGGCAGCAGGAATGAGCAAGTCAAAAAAGATGGTATCACAAGCGCGCATCCTCGTCGTTGAGGATGAGCAAATAGTCGCAAAAGATATCCGCCGCCGGCTGGAAGCGCTCGGCTATGAGGTTGTGGACATCGTTGCGAGCGGCGAAGATGCGATTGTTTCCGCCCGAACTCATAAACCGAATCTTGTGCTGATGGATATCATGTTGCGCGGGAAGATGGACGGTGTTCAGGCGGCTGAAGAAATTCGGGCGCGGATGGATATTCCCGTGATATTTCTCACCGCCTATTCCGATCAGGAGACTCTGGACCGCGCAAAAATAACGCAACCCTTCGGATTTATATTGAAGCCGTTTGAAGAACGTGAACTGCATTCGTCGATTGAAATGGCAATCTACAAGCACGGGATCGAGCAACGGCTGCGCGAGAGCGAGCGCCGCTTCAAAACGACGCTGCAAAGCATCGGTGATGCCGTCATTGCAACAGAAATGCAGGGACGGATTACCTTCATGAATGCGGTCGCCGAGCGTCTGACGGGTTGGAATGCGCAAGAAGTCATTGGCAAAGAGCTTTCTGCGGTGATGTCCGTGCGCTGCCGCGACCAACAGATTGCGATCGGCCCTGCTATCGAGCGCGTGCTTCGTGAAGGCGCAACCATTGCGTTTTCTGAAGCAAGCATCCTTGTGGCCCGCAACGGCCAGGAAGTATTCATCGACGACAATGCCTCACCGATCCATGATGAGGACGGCGTCATTCATGGGGCCGTGATCGCTTTTCGCGACGTGACAGAGCGCAAAAAAGCTGCTGAGGTGATGCTCAAATTGAAGAAAGCGGTTGAGCACTCGGATGACGCTGTTTTTATGACGGACATGAGCGGTATTATTACCTACACCAATCCCGCTTTTACCGCGCTGTACGGCTACACCGAGCACGAGGTAGTGGGCAAAGTGACACCGCGGATTCTCAAGAGCGGAAGACTCGGCGAAAAGGACAACGAGCAATTCTGGCAGCGGCTGGGCGCCAAGGAAGTTGTGCGGAAGGAGATTGTCAACCAGACAAAAGACGGATTGCTGTTGGTGGTGGAAGGTGCCTCGAACGCAATTTTAGATGACTCGAATGAAATTATCGGTTACCTTTCTATCCAACGAAATGTGACCGAACGAAAGCAAACAGAGGAATATCTCCGCCAGAGTGAAAAACGCTATCGCCGGTACTTTGAACAGGATTTGGCGGGAAACTTCATTTCATCGCCGGAAGGTAATATTCTCGACTGTAATCCCGCCTTCCTCATGATATTTGGTTTTATATCGAAGGAATCTGCGCTAAAAACGAATCTCGTTTCACTCTTCAAGAGTCAACCGGAGGGGAGTGAGGTACTCCTTGCCATGTCGAAAAAGCGGATACTCCAGAACGTCGAACGAACAATGGTAAAGCAGGGAGGCGAAACGCTGACTGTCCTTTCCAACCTTGTGGGGGAATATCATTCGAATAATCAGCTCCTCCAGGTACGTGGGTACCTTTTTGACATCACCGATCGCAAACAACTGGAACAGCAGCTCCTGCAGGTGCAGAAGCTGGAAAGCCTTGGGACTCTGGTCAGCGGCATTTCACACGATTTCAACAATATCCTGAATAATATCCTTGGATTTTCGCATCAGCTGAGAAAATACGTATCGGATCCCGCACGCGTACTGCGGTACAGCGAGACCATTGAAAAATCCGCCAATCGCGGGGCTGAACTGGCGACGCAGCTTCTGTCGCTGGTCAGACAAAAACGGCGCGAAGAATCGAACATCGATACCATCGAAGTGGTAGATGAGCTGCTGAGTCTGGCGCGGGAAACGTTCCCGAAAAATATCATTGTTCAGAAGCGAGTTGCCGGGACCCCCTGGCCGATCCTCGGAACGAAAGGCGAACTGTATCAAACGCTGCTTAATCTGGCGCTCAATGCCAGAGATGCGATGGCCGATGGCGGACTTCTGACGATTGAAGTTACCAACATACTCATTACCGACGAGCTGCGGCCCAGGCTCATTAATCCGGAATCTGTGAAGACCGGGAAGTGTCTCGAGATCAAGGTCATCGATACCGGAGTCGGAATATCCGAGTCAGTCATCGGAAAAATATTCGATCCTTTCTTCACTACCAAAGAACGGGGAAGCGGAACCGGACTGGGGCTTACCATAGTATTCAACATAATTCGCAATCACCGGGGGACGATCTTTGTAGAAAGCAAGGAAGGCAAGGGTACGACCTTCACGCTCTATTTTCCCGTTGCACAGGAAACGACCGATACGACCGGAGAGCCGGGGGAAGGAATGCTGGAAGAACACGGCGCGGATCTTATTCTCGTTGTGGACGACGAAGAGTCAATGCAGATGCTTGCGCGGGACCTCCTTGAGGAACAGGGTTACAAGGTATTGACGGCAGGCGACGGTCTTGAAGCGCTCGAAATATATAAAAAGCAATGGCGCGAGATTTCGTTGGTGATTCTGGATCTCGTGATGCCGAAGATGGACGGGGGAAAAGCGTACGTGGAGATGAAGAAAATAAATCCGGAAATACGGGCATTCTTTTGCACTGGTTTTACATCCGACGAGGTGATTACCTCGCTGCTGGATGAGGAACATCTGCGAGCTCTTCAGAAACCGTTCCGGCCGGACAGCTTTGTCCGCATGGTCCGGACGGTGATGCAGGAAGCCCGATAAAAATAGTGGCGGCACCGATGTCAGCGGTCGGTGCCGCCATACCGCCTCTTGAATCTACAGTGCGATCAACTTCCGGAAAAGGTTCTCGACCGGATTGTTAGAACTGCAACTCCAATCTCATACCCGCCACTGTTGCGTCTGCCAGCGTGCCCGACGTTCCAGGATTGATTATCTGCTGCACATCAAACTGCAGAGCGCACCATGCCGCCGGAATCAGGCGATAGGTTGCTTCGATGGTTGATTCTGTGCCGGGTATCGGATCGCCGGCAGCAACCGCCGCAAAACGGTACGCGCTGCCGGTCTGTGCACGCGTCAAGGCCACGCCGCAGACGTCCGATTCACGTCCAGGAATCAATCCGGTGTAGACCAATCCGCAGGAAAAATTGTGACTGAAGGTGTTGATGGAACCATTCGCCATTCCGTAGCGCACAAATGCGGCCAGTCCTTCGGTAGTACTTGTGGCAGATGCGTAAATCTGTCGAGATGCGCTGACATACACGCCGGCATTGTCTGTTCGCATGGGAGGGTTCCTCGCATCGTCTGTTCCTGTCAGATCAATGAAAGAGGATGTGTAGCGCCATGCCCCGACGGTCACGGTGGTCTGTGCGGCAACTGATGACGGATCGAAGGAATAGCCGGCTTCCCCGATGAGAAGAGCTCCATCGTGACGAGAAATGCTGAAACCCGTTGCTGACGGTTCACCGGGAAGTCCTGGAGCGCCGTCGATGATTGCTGCCTGCAGCGTGAAGGCCGGTGTCAGAGAGACTTTAATGCGAAGTGCGAGCGATGTGTTCGGAAAAATGGACGGACCTCCAATTCCGGATTGAGCCAGATCAATGCCCACGCCGAATGAACTATTCAGAAACAGTCCAGCCCCGTTGGTGACATAGAATTCCGAGTTCAGGTCATACAGTCCCGCACGGAGTGAAAGATCGCCTCCGAGAAGCTTCTGCTCGATCCATGCCTGATATAGTTTCGTGGTGTGAAATGCTTCCAGGTTTGACGGTCCCTGAGCGTCACCGGAAAACTCTTTAATGCTATTGCCATTATTACTCAAACCCTGGACGTAGAGCGTCGCTCCCTGCCAACCGGTCCATTGTTGAAGATTGACCGTTGCCGAGTAGTCGAATTGATAAATGTAATTGTTGCCGTCGCGAATGCCACCGCTGATATTCGATATGATGTCGCTGCGATATGAAATCGTATAGTCCACGCCCGCATCCGATAATCCCTGCTTCAATCCGAAAAAGGCGCCGACCAAACGGTCCTGTTCGAAGAATCCCACGGTTGAGATTCCCCCTGTGCGAGGCATCAATGATTGTGAACTGACGGGCGACGGGATCGATGGGCCTTCATCGCGGGCGGCAAAGAGCGCAACTGCATTGGAATCAGGATCTGTTGAAGCGGTTGCCGGACCACTCAAGAAAATGAGGAGCCACAACAATGTAACTATCGCGGAGATGATCGTTCTACCAGTCATGTCAATACCTCTTCGATATGGTTCCGATGCGTTACTACCTATACTACAGCACGAGCTCTGCCATAAAAAAACTGCCCTTTTGGCCGGAAATCGCAAGAATCTTCTTTTGAGAGATTTACCTTTCTACAAAGTTCTTTGAACACCGAAACAGAGCCTTCTGGCTATTATTGGACAGTGTGCTGATAGTTGACAGGTAATGGAGCCAATGCTCAGTGTGAGAAAATAAATATGCCTCCAATCGAACGATTTGGGAG
>JAPLFO010000151.1 GCA_026390635.1 Ignavibacteriales bacterium | reverse complement strand
ATACGGTCGTTTGGAGCGACCATGTCCTATTATGAGTCGCGGGGAGAGCTGTGGGAAAGGCAAATGCTGATCAAGGTACGATGTGCCGCCGGAAGCAAGGCGCTGGGTACGCGGCTTCTCGACCGGCTACGCCCCTTCGTCTATCCGCGCAGCCTGTTCGCAAATCCATTAACGGAAATTGCACGCATCAAGTCGCGCATCGAGGCTCAATCGGGCGATGAATTTAACATTAAGCTCTGCCCAGGCGGGATACGGGACATCGAGTTCGTCGTGCAGGCGCTGCAATTGATGAACGGCGGACGCTCCCCGGAATTGCAGATCGGAACTACACTGGATGCCATCGATCGTTTGGCACGTATGGGAATGTTGTCATCGCCGGAAGCCGCGACACTCCGGGATGCTTACCGGTTCTATCGGCAGGTGGAACACCGCCTGCAAATGCTTGACTACGCGCAGACTCATTCTCTTCCGATCGCTCCTTCAGAACGGACGAAACTCGCACTGCGTATGGAAATGCGCCTCTCTTCATTCGACCGAGCGTTGAAAGTATCCATGGCCTCTGTACGACAGATTTTCGACGCTGTATTTGCAGTGGACATCGCTGCGGTTCCGTCCGACGTCGAGCGCCTTCTTCTGGAAAATATCGACTCCGTGTTCGTACAGCAATTCTGCTCATTGTACCGGCTCCGCGACCGGGTCGCCGCCGTTAAGAGACTCCGGCGCATGCTGCATGGCTCCGGACTTCCAGGGATGAAGGAGTTCACAGAGCAGACGCGATCCGCCTTTCGCACCATCGCACCACAGCTTCTCGCGCACATCGGGTCAACCGACGATCCGGATGAGACCCTTGCCCGTTGCGAACAGGTTTTCTCATCGTTTCCCGCCGTTGATTCGCTCTACCGTGCACTGGCAAATCCGTCGCTCAGCTCCGCCGTCACTGTTCTCTGCGGCAAAAGTCGGTGGATAACACGCCGGCTCGCCAACAACCGGGCGCTCGTCGATTATCTAATCACACGATTACCCGATATCGCGGCCGGAGCTGACAATCCGTTCCCGGACACTGTTGATGCCTGTTCGCTTGCCGAGTGGAAACTGCAGACAGAATCGACAGCGGGGATGCGCTATCTTCTCGGCATCACCGATGAACGGCAATTCTTCGCTTCAGTCTCACGCACGGCTGAACGGATTGTTGAAGCAATATTTCAGAGTGAGTCCCGCCGATTGAAATTGCCGGCTTCCACGTCATTTTGCATTCTGGCTCTTGGAAAGCTCGGCGGAAATGAATTGCTGCCCGGTTCTGACCTGGATCTGATCTTCATCTTTCATGCTACCAAAAAGACCGACGCAGGCCGCTGTGAGAAGCTCGCAGCCTCCATTATCGAGCGCGCGTCTGCCATAACTCCGGAAGGATCTCTGTACGACGTCGATGCGCGTTTGCGTCCCGAGGGAAGAAACGCACCGCTTGCGGTTTCCCTTCAATCCTATGAAGAATATCTAAAGAAACGCGCATCATTGTGGGAACGACAGTCGCTGACACGGGCACGTGTCGTTGCAGGCAATACATCGCTGGCCGATGATCTTCAATCCCTCATTCACGGCGCGGTTTTTGGAACTCCGTTGCCGGCTGATTGGCGTGCACAAATTTTGTCCATGCGGAAAAAGACGGAGGCGCGCAGCCGCACGCGTACATCCTATTTTTTTGATGCGAAGCTTAGCGCCGGAGGCTTGATGGACATTGAGTTCAGCGTGCAGGCTCTCCAACTTGCCGCAGGCCTTTCCGCCCCAGATTCAGCGAACACCTACGAGCTCCTCGACTTCCATGCTGCACAAACAGGAATCCTTCAACCGATGATCAGGAACTACGCTGTCCTCCGCCGCCTCGAAACAGCTCTCCGCCTGGCGTTGGACATTTCATCTTCGGTTGTGCCGACGGATCGAGGCGCTCAAAATACGATTGCCCGCTGGCTTGGCTGTTCCGGATTGGAGGAACTGGGTCAACAGGTCAAAACAATTGCGAAGCAGAACAGGGCCATATTGGAATCAATCCTTACGACACACACATGAATTCCCTCCTCCGCCGATTCACCACCGTCCACTCGGGCACAGTTGCGGTGTTCCTCGTTTCATTCATGGTCTATCTCCAAACGATGGCCCGCTCGCTCGGATTTATCGACGGCGGCGAGTTGGCGACAATTCCACTTATCCTCGGCATTGCTCACCCGTCCGGGTATCCGCTGTTCACTCTTCTCGGACGACTGTTCTCTCTTCTTCCGCTTGCACAAGAACCGGTCGTACAGATGAATCTCTTTTCCGCTTTCCTGACAGCGGCGGCGGCGGCGATTTTCTTCCGGCTCACCATCATATTGCTCACTCCCGCGCAAAAACGGGCGCGTCCCTCTCCCGCCGTTCTCATTGCGGCAACAACGGCAGCACTCATGCTCGCCTTTTCCCAAACATTCTGGGATCAATCCGCTCATGTCGAGGTCTATTCCCTTCATCTTGTGCTGCTGATGCTCTCGATTCTCACGTTCGTGCTTGCCATCGAGAACGACAATGGAGGTAGTGCATTCACACAGAGAGAATGGCTGATTTTCGGATTCGTGCTCGGATTGAGTTTTACGAATCATCTCACGACAATCTTGCTTGCACCCGGATTTCTCTATCAGTATTTCGTGACACGGAGGTTGTCGAAACAAACCTTTCGTCACATATTCCAGCTCGCGATTCCATTTTTGGCAGGGCTTTCGCTCTATCTCTACTTTCCCATTCGGGCATCCCAACAGCCGGTACTGAATTGGGGAAATCCTGTCACCCTGGAAAAAATATGGTGGCACATCGGCGCAAAACAATACCGGGTTTGGATGTTTTCGTCCAGTGAGGTGATGAGCAGACAGTTCAACTACTTCCTGTCCACGATTTCCATTGAATTCTTCTATTTTCCGCTCATCCTTGCGGTCATCGGCGCCGGATTTCTTCTTCTGCGCGACAGGCGGCGCTTTCTCTTCCTTTTTCTTCTTGCGGCTGGATGTGTCGCCTATGCCGTGAACTATGATATACATGATATCGATTCCTACTTTCTGCTCGCCTATGTTGTCGTCGCCGTATTTGCGGCATTTGGCGTCCATGAAATTGTGTCGCGGATAAAGGATAGGAAGGCGCTCATCGGTACAGCCATTGCACTCGCGCTCCTGGTCGGAGCGGAGGCCTCTGTCAATCGTGACAGCGCGGACGAGCACTCGAACTACCTGGTGGAAGATTATTCACGGACGATTCTTTCATCCGTACAGCCCAATGCGCTGATTCTTTCATTTCAATGGGATTATTTTGTGGCGGGATCGTATTACCTGCAAATCATCAAGCACGAACGGCCTGATGTTGTTATCATTGACAAGGAGCTTCTTCGCCGATCGTGGTATTTCAAGCAGCTTGAAAACAATCACCCCGAAGTGTATAACCGGTCCAAAGCGGAAATTGAACTCTTTCTCGCTGAACTCTTTAAATTCGAGCACGACCTCCCGTATGAAGCCGGTGCCATTGAATCGCGATACAACGACATGATCAATAGTTTTTTTGACAAGAACAAATCCGATCGACCGCTCTACGTTACTTCGGAAATTGAACAGCATCTTGCTGCCGGATATCAGCGCGCACCGGAAGGTTTGCTCTTCCGTCTCTACGATGATTCACTCTATCACCCATATGCACCAAGACCAATTACCATTCGGCCGTACGCCCATACAGATAAATACACCACGCAATTGTACGGATTGATCCGGCTGATGTTGAATCATCGGGAAATGTACGACCGGAAGTCGCGAATTCGATATTAGAAATCCGGCCAAAGAATCCGCCTTGATGTGAACTATCCATTCACCGTAGATCGTAGCCAATTTGTAGCGCGACTCTGTGGAGTCGCGACCACGGATGCGACCGATCGAGACCACGGTCTCGATCTACAGTACGATCCATTGCCGGCCTGCGAGAGCAGTTCTTTCTTCGGTTATCGCGCATGCAAATAGTACGTTTGTTCCGCCGGCACCAGACGGTCGAACACGTCATCATTATGGGAGATGATGAGAACGGCCTGCGCTTTGCGCTGATTCATCCGGAGCATCGTCAGGACGCGCGTCATACTCTCAAAGTCGAGTCCGTTGAGCGGCTCATCGAGAATCAGAAGATCCGTTTGGAGCGACAGACTTCGCAGCAGGTTCAGCCGTTGTTTTTCTCCCCCGCTTAAGTAGCGTACACGCTTCTTCCAAAAACCGGGATCGGTATTGTCGGGAAACCATTCTGACAGCAGTTCTCTGATCGCCGGTTCCGCAAGACCGTGGAAGATGTCCTTCACCGCAGCGCTCGGATTCAGTGCTTCATCTGCATGCTGGAACACCATCGTCATCATTTTTCCCCAGAGATGTTTCCGCCAATAGAAGCGCGGCATCTGATGCGTCAACACTTCACCGCAGAAGGTCATTCTGAACCGTGCCGTTGCAGACATTCCCATAATCATTTTCACGAGCGTCGTCTTTCCGGTTCCGCTCGGGGCTTTGAGCGCCGCGATCATTCCGGGAGCAATGGAAAGCGCGCAGGGAGAAGTTCCGTTTGCGTCTTTTGAAATAACAAGCGTTTTCCCGAAAACCCGGGCGCCGGATTCGAATTCGATGATCGGCGCAGACAATTGACGCGGCATCACAGCCGGTTGAAGAGAATCTGCCCATTGCGTGTACACGGACGGTGCAAAATCCCGGACTGCCAGCCGCTGATGCTTGCGGAAGACTTCGCGAAATGCGATTGCCGACAGCATATCTTTCTGGTGCCGGTGCAGCGATGTAATCATCGAATAGTCGTGCGTAATGACAACGGCGGTAAATCGGAACTGCCGGTGATACTCGCACAGGATGCTCAGAAATTGATCCCGGAAGTGATTGTCGAGATTACCGCTCGGCTCGTCGAATACATACAATGCGCTGCGTGCATGCGATGGCGTATCTTTCAGCAATGCAATTTTCTTGAATGCCATCGTGAGCAGCACACGTTGTTTCTCGCCGCCGCTCGGACGGTCCGGCTTCGGATAGACACGCAGCAAATCCGTCACCCCGCGATACGAGCTGCTGTCCCAGAGGCGGGAGAGGATACTTGTTTCAGACGGCGCCCCCGCCAGACTTCCCTCCCGCAATTGTTCTTCCAGACGAAGCAGCGGGTTCAAATGCGTCGATGGTTCCTGAAAGACGAAAAAACCGAACTGCTGGATCGCACGTGTTTCATTGCGGCGAAGAAATAGACGATAGTCTTCGCCATTGACGGTGACGTCCAGTTCCTCCGGATCCAGCAATCCGTACACTGCTTTGGAGATAAGGGATTTTCCGATTCCCGATTCTCCAAACAGAAATGTGATCTTGCCTTCCTGCAGAGAAAAGTCATCCACCGACACCAACTTCTGCCGTCCAGATGAAATGCGAATGGAGTATGTCCGCTGCCGGCCGTTCACAGGCGGTACCTCTTCGCGATTCCTTCAGAAATTCTCGCAATACACAGGAGCGTAAAAATGATAACAAAGGCGGTACTGACACCCTGCAGGTGACGGACAAAAAGATTCGGCAGGTACGACGGGTCGGTGAAAACTATTCCCATGGCGAGGACGTCCTGCTTGCTGTCGATCTTTGCAAGAAGGCTGCCGAGCGTCACCGGTACATTGGTCAGATTGACGTCCGTTGAAAGGCCGACCGACACGACAAAATCGACGCTGCACTGCAAAAAGATGGCCATCCCGAAAACGGAAACCGCCTTGTTCAGCAGATGCGCACGGCAATTGCGCCAGAGAATTTCCACGTTGACGATCCGTCCTTCTCCGATGCCGCAACCGAGCATCGCCGGCACAAAATCCGATGCGGCATAGTGATGGATGCGTTCGATGATGACATCCGCCACTTCAATGAAAAGGAAGATACTGATGACAAACGACGTCCAGAGAAGTTGTCCGGTTTGTGTGGCGATGATGCCGCGGTCGAGAAAAAAGGTCAGCAGCACGTAGCCGGTCAGTAAACCGAGGATCTGGGGCATCGAGCGGATGAGATCCAATTTGAAGCGAAGCACTCCGGCCCAGCCGGACCGGCGTTGTTCAAAAAAATACAGCGCAACACCGGCAATCCAGCCAAAGCACAGGGCAAGCACAACCGTCACCACGCCTGCGATCATGCTGTGCAGGAATGCCTCCTGCACCTGGGCAAAGGCCGGTGCGTTGAGGTATGCAGAATCCCAGGCCATCACCGCAGCAAGGCCGGAAATCCAGATGACCGTCCACAGTATGTCACTGCCGGGAAATCGCTTCATCGGGTTCCAAGTTTGCATAATGCCGGTCCGCCCGCCAGATCCAGAGATCGACGGCAAGGTCGGTGATCTTTACTGCACAGAAAATAACGAACATGATGCCGAGTACTGAATCATAATTCTTAAACAAAATGCTCTGCAGCAATTCGTAACATAGATGCCCCTGGATGTTCAAGGCCATTTCGATGATCACCAAACCGGTAATCACGAAAGACGCCTGCTCTTTCAACGTGCTTCGATATTGGTACCGGGCATTGTGGAGGATATGGTCGAGCACATGTCCGGGAAACCGCTTTTGCAGCCGAAACATCCGGCGCATGCGGATTCCGTCCGGCGTGTTCCAGCAGTACGATGAGTGAACGTTCTTGACCGCCGCCGTCTGCACATATCCCTTCCGGCTTTCGTTCATCAACAATGCATAGAACTTGCCGGCATAGTTCACCAGCACACCGTTGGAGACAACGCCGAGAACGATCATCAGCACAATACTGCTTGTATCGACAACGGATTTCAACGAATAGACGATAACATATCCGGGAGCAAATAAGAGGAATGAAAGGATCGTCCACGCGACAAACGTGCCGGCTGCTGCAATCGGTGAGGGAAGCTCGGTCGTCATTTGTTTCGTCCGGACGAACCGGAAGAGCGCCAGTGTTTGTGCGCCGTAATACGTCAATACCATTACCGCCACGTACACAAACAGAAAGCGAAATACCATTCCGCCCAGCGGTGCAGACGCATGTGTTTGCGCCGCCAGCGCATCCATGCTGAGCGCGTTTTCATGAAGACGGGGATCGGGAAGGAGAAGCGACAACAGGAAGAAGACCGTGCCGACAGCTGCGAGTCCGGCGATATGCTGCGCCACGATCTTCTTCATCGATGCATCACTTTTGGGGAAGTTCTTTCCATTTCTTGGCAGTCGAGAGCTGCGATGCAACGCCGTACATGTCGACGGAGGCCGAATCAAACTGACGGTTGAAGTACGCCAGCGACGGCAGCGAGAACAACCACACACCAAGCGCCATATCGCTTTCCAGCGACGCTGTTTTTTGCGCGTATGCCTGCTTGTCGCCGATCTGGCTTGTCGCCATGAATCCGTACACGTATTTCAACAACTGCTGCACGTCGCCGCCTTCTGACGGATTTTGTGAATCCAACCGGAAGAAATTCCGATCCATCTGGAAGGCCTGCGGCTCGGCACCCGATCCGGCGACACCAAGATTAATCTTATACAGGGAGAAATCGGGTTCGCGGAAGAAAATATCATACATATCGAACAGAAAATTGGACCGGTAGCCGGTGAATGCAATCAGCACGGCGTCATAATTCCCGGCCTTGATGTCGTCGTTCTGCACCGCCGTTGCGCGGACTTTTCCGTGTGTGACGGCGGGATCATTCAGAATCTCAATCAACTCCGAATACTCCTCGCGGAATCCAAAGTTGACACACGCCTTGATCCTGACCGTGTCCGGCAGCACGGACAAATGGGGAGCAGCATCATTTGGCACCGGAGTAACGATTCCTTCCTCAACATAGTACGACGAGGATGGAAAAATGGAACGATTCAGGTAATTGGAATAGTTGTCGTAGTTGCCTTTATAGTCAATGATGTGGCGCTGCTGTCCCGTGCTCACTTTGAAGAACCGGTCCACGACCGCTTTCGTGTCTATCATCTGCCGCAGCGCATTACGTTGTTCACGGGAAAGGCGCTGCGTATTCATCAACAGACCGAAAAATGTAGTGCTGATGTTCGACTTGCAGAAAAACTTCTGCTGATCCTGCAGAATCGGCGTGATGCAGCCGAACGGCGTTTCCAGAAGCACGTTGATGTTTCCATTCCGGAATTCCGTTGTAAATGTGCTGTTGTCGACAAACGGCGACAGAGAAACGCGAGAAATATTCGCATTGCCGTCAGGTGATTTCCAATAGCTGGAGACGCCGTTTGCCGCCGGCAGTGCAAGGTACGCACCCGAGCCGTTGCGGAGCGAGGCGCTCTTCAAATCTGCATTCTCAGGGATGATCTTAAACGAGAGCACTTCTTTCACATCTGTTTCCTTCCAGACACGGTCGCCGCGAAACTGGAAACGGATTTCATTTTGCGCATCGGGACCGGCGAATGTCATTGTCGGCACCGCCTGTGCCACCAGAATATAGTCCGGCGACAGACTGCCGAGCGCCTGCAGGCGCTTCAATGTAAACGCGAGATCGCGCGGCGTGAAAAAGTGGTCGCCTGTTTTGGCGATCGTGACCTTGTCGCCGTCTGCCGTCGCCTGATAGCTGTCGTGCCATCGTTTTGCGCCTTTCAGCCGGACGGTAATGGTATTTGTCACGCTGTCGATGCTCACCAGTTCACCCAGTCCGTCCTCATAGACAATGCCGCTCGGACCTGCGACCACGTTGAATAAGCCGTCAAATTGGAGCTCGTCCAGTTTGTCCGAGAGCGGTGTCGCATTCGGCAAATGGGGATCGACAATCGGCGGCTGATGCGCGATGTACGGAATAACGATGCGATCGCTCAGGCCGGGTTTCCAAAAAATGTACACAGCGACGGCAGCCAGCACCACGATAGCCGCCGCAACGTAATAATACTGTTTCTTCATGGTCTCTTCACCTTCAATGTCGTGTCAGATGGCGGTCACGGAATGTGACCATGACAAATATTAATTCTTTCGGATAATCGGTACCTGCGCCATGGCGCTGATCTCAAACACCTTCAGGCCGGGATACGTGAACTTGATTTCCAGAATATTGTTGCCGGCTTTGTCCATTTGCACCGGAGAAATCTGCGCCTCGTAGCCGTTGTCAGCCGTCGGCGCAGTGATGCGTACACGCCCTTCAGTTTTGATCACTTTCTTGTTGATGGTGATCTCGTCATACCAGGTCTTGGTGCGTGCGTGCTCCGCGACTTCCTGCGGCAGTTTGATGTTTACGTCGTACACGGGGTATTCGGCATCGGACGGAATGTTCAAGCGGATTCTAAACACATACTGATTTGTACCGCTCTTGCTGCTGCTGACGGGAAGCGCATACAGCTCGCGATAGTCCTTGGCATGCGTGATGGACTTCGGAACCGCCGGGTTGCATTCGTCAATGATGGCGCGGATCTTTTTGTCGGTTCCCTTATAGAATTTTCCGTGTTCCACAATCGCCCGCGCTTTTTCCACACCGCGGTCTTTCGGATTCTTCTGGAACAGCGCATAGATTGCTTTGATGGCGCTTTCCGGAAATTGAACGGTCTTTATTTTATCCAGATACTGATCAATTTGCAGGCGTTTCTGCTTCAGGTCTGCGGCGCCCGATGAGCTAAAACTCAATTGGTACACTGGTACAAACACAGAATCCGCGTACAGACCGGGCACGTCGTCGATCACTGTCTGATTCGCCGCAGCAAATGCAGTGACACGCGCTTCGGATGCGCGCTTGACGCCGTCAAAAATGTCCGCTTCGAGCTTCTTGACCGTCTGATCTTTTTTGGGAGCGACTGCTGTGTATTGAAGATAGTCCCTGTCGCCCGCCAAGTCCCGCAGCCTGGATTCCGCTGCCGCCCATTGGCCCGAGTTGATGCGCGCGGAAACGTCGTTTTTCTGCGTCGTCAACGAAATGACGTCAACATCCGTGTAGTGCTTCAAGAGAAATGCCGCACGCTGCTGCTGACGAAGCAGTCCGATGACGCCCTTGATATCTCCCGCCGCTTTGAGCGTATTGATCTGCTGCACAATTGTTGCGGCTTGTTGATACATCGACTGGAGATCTTCCAGTTTTTTCTGCAGTCCCGCGACACGTTGGCCAAGACGGACAGCAATCGGATAGTCTCGATATTCGGGAACCTGGGCTGCGCGTGATTCCGCCACCTTGATGCGCAGGAGTTTGTTGAGTGCATCCTGATAATAAGTATCGAGCGGCCATGGCATTTTGGGATCGATGGTCGCAGCGACTTCATCAATTTTTGCTTCCGTTTTCTGGACGACAACCACTTCTACATTGCAGAGTTCCACAAATTTCTTCAACTGGCCGAACCCTTCCGGCAGCCTGGTTTCACAGGCGGGGAAAAATGCGTCCACCACCACCGGAGACGGAGAAAGTTCAATAGCGCTCAAATCTTCTTTTGCACGAACCTGATTCTGGTAGTATGGCAGAGCGCCGTCAAGACGGGCCAGCAACACGGCTTTTGCCTTGTTAGCAATCGGTTCACGATACTTCTTTGCACTGGTGAGAAACTTTACAAAATAATCGGCCTCCCCGAGGAATGCAGACATATTGCCGCGTGTTTCCGCCTCTTTTTGGAAAAGCGAGAGCACGTCGTCGTAATTCGACTGGAATTGGAGCTCATCATTAACGCGTGCCCGGAAGGCCGCATACTCCCGATACGCAGTGTCCTTTGACGCCGCGATGTTCTTCGGGAAGACGCTTTCGAGCTTCAGCAGTTCCTTGTGCATTTCTTTCAACTGCCCATTTTTCGGGCGTAATTCGCTCACGGCAGCGGAAATATTGATTCCGTCAACGTCATAGGCCGGATTGATTGCTTCATATATCGTCCGTGCCACCACATTTTCTTCCAAAATCTTTTGATACTCGGAGAATTTGGTCTCAAACGTGTACCTCCACTGCGGAAGATAGCGGTAGGTCAATGGAAGCTGGGTATCCTTTGAGACTGAATCGATTACCCAATAGGAAAACTGCGTCGTGGTATCAATAGCATAGACGCTGACACTGTCTCTGCCCGCCTGGTCTTTTATTTTTAGGATCGTTCCTGCACCATCATCGAATGATGCCGTGAAGAAAGAGCGCGTCCAGGCAGCCGCCGGCGTGGTCAGCACAAGATAAAAATACTCCTGCTGCGGGCGGGGAAATTTGACAAAATATTTGTCCGATTGCTTCAATTGGAAATTCTTTTCACCGTCTGTCACGGGCACGTAGCCCCGCTCGGCAGACGTGAGCACTGGATCCGGTTTGAGTTCTTTGTACGTGGAACAACCGACCAGGATAAAAGCGATAGCAATAGCAAGGATAGTTCTCGTCATTGGCATACTCCTAAAAGATTCTCTTTACTAAGATACTTCTTTCATCCGCAAAATTCCACTAGCGGCGCCCGGATTTGTCCCCAATAAACCGTTGGCCGTGATGCAATTAGCGGTTTCTGTCACAAATTTACTTCAGAAGAATCAGCTTTCGGACAGAATGATAAGGCGAAAGACCGGAAGAAAATGCATCCATCCGGAGAAAATAGACACCGGTCGGCAGGTTGGAACCGTCGAGACGCACTTGGTGCGCTCCGGTTTCCTGCTTTCCACTGAAGAGCGTTTTCACTTTTTGGCCCAAAAGAGAGAACAATTCCAGTGTGACCGCTGAATGAGCCGGCAAATCATACCTGATGGTTGTTGCCGGATTAAATGGATTCGGATAGTTCTGATGAAGTGCAAATCCCGACGGAACTTCTTGGAGCGATACTTCCGCTACATCGGTAGTAATCGGTGTGAACAAAATAGTGTCCTGTTCCGTGTACGGCTTCAGAACTCTGATCAGATAGTTGTCTCCGGGCTGCGGTGCAATGTCCGGAGTGCCCTTCGTGAAAAAGACGTACCACGTGAGCTGAGACGATCCGTCTTCTTTCGGTTCCAGAAAATAGAGTTCATCGTAGGCGCTGATAGTTCCGTTGCCGTCAAAATCATTGAATGCCGCCTTCACGCGCCGGCCATCCTGCTTTCGCACTATGGTGAACTTTATCGGAACGGGGATTGCACCCTGATAGTCTGATGACGTGTCCACAGTATGATCATAGAGACGGATCTCGTAATCAAACGGCGACCTCAAACCCTTCAGCGTATCCGCACCAAGGACAAGATCTGTCGGCGATGTATTCGACCGCAGCGTACTGCTTCCGCTGATCCATCGGCTGGAGTCGTCGCTTGCGGTCGGACGGTCGTAGTTTCTTATGCTTAGACGAATACCGTCAAAAAGTGGCCCCTCATTCTCAGTCGGCGGAACGGGAATATTCTCACAGAGAATTCGGCCGGAAACGGATTCACGAACGGCATATTGAAGGGAACCGGCAGAAGTCCTGAACGAAATCCGATAGCCCCCTTTTGTCAATCGCGCCTCGTCGACTATTGCCGCTTTGACGGCTCCGTCTCCCCAACCAGAAATGTGTGTGAAAGTACCCGCCGGAAAGTATTTCCGGTTGTTCTGGATGACGATAGGCGATGCGGTGACCGCGGTTGATCCGGTTCCATCAAAACAGGTAAGCTTCAAAACGAGAGATGCACCGTTTGGTGCAAGAACAGTATTCAAATGGTACACTCCCGTATTGGGTAGATCTGAAGCTGCCGTTTCCCACGTCACGCCATTGTCGCACGACAGCGCAATGCCGACACGGATGGAATCTCCTTCAGGATCGCTTGCGGTCCAGCGCAGGTCGTACATGCCCCGTAACGTGTCTCTCTTCACCGAAGCATCCAGCACGACGTCCGGCAGACCATTGCCCGGATTATTGATCGTCAAGAGCGGTGTCTCCAGCAGGCCGAACAAGGTGTCGCTTCCGGAGATCATCAGTCGCAGCTTGTATCGAGTCCCATCCTTCAGCAGAGTTGTGTTCCATTGATAGGTGGAGTCACGCGTTATGGAGCTCCGTAGCGTGGTCCACGATTCTCCCGCATCGCTGCTGAGCGAAAGAATTGTCAACGCACTGTCCGCAATGCCGCGCGACCAGCCTACCGTGACCGTATCGGCGAGTTTGGCCGACAATACAGGTGAGGTGAAATGAATATCGATCATGCTCGGCGCACTCTGGAATTTTTTCCAGTGCAGCGGCAGCGTGACGCCTGCATGAAGATCGGCGTTATACCAGTTGTGAATCGCCGTCGGCGTCAGACGGATGTCGGCAAACTCGTTTACAATGCCTTTGACAGCAAGCAGATCGACAACGTGCTGTGTCACCGTTCGATTGGAAGCCCCGGTCGCACCGCTGTGCAGCATGAAGCGGATACGCTTTAACTGCGTCAGTGCGGCCGGAGATGCATAGGCAATGTTGTTTGCCGGGTTATACCGTTTCGCGTACGGAATGTCCCGTGGTTTTCCAAACAACGGATCGAACATCGAATCGGTCAGATACATATCGTCATTCGGATTGGACGAAGATGGATCGTC
Source organism: Ignavibacteriales bacterium (assembly GCA_026390635.1). GTDB lineage: Bacteria > Bacteroidota > Ignavibacteria > UBA10030 > UBA8401 > JAPLFO01. The sequence goes on along the minus strand of JAPLFO010000151.1, from coordinate 17,653 downwards.
AAAGTCGAGCCACATCAGCGTTCCGTCGTACCCTCCTGCGGAAGCGAACATATCCGGATGTTTGGTGGCAAGATTCATGGACGTGTAGCCGCCGAGTGAAAAACCGTCCACACCGCGATGCCATCGCGTCGGAATCGTCCGATAGTTTTGATCGATGTATGGAATCAATTCCTTCACCATATAATCTTCAAACTGTCCCGTTCCAAGGCCGTCTTTGCTGGATGCCAACGATACATTTTTGAAATTGACGGCAAGCGCCGGTACAACGTTGTCCGTCGAGGACAAACCCGGCATGACAAGGATCATCTTCCCCATGGAGCCGGCACTGACCAATGCATCGGCGACATTCTTGATATTCCTGCCGCCGCGACTGTCATCTTCGTAGCCGTTCGCCCATTCGCGCTCATGACCGCGAAAAAGATAGACTACCGGATATCGGTCCGTGGACTGATCATATCCTTCCGGCAGATAAATATTGTAGTTTTTGGTAATGCCCAGGGTGGGGCTGTAAATGGTCTTCAGTTCGATTCTGCTTTGTTGGGCGAAGAGCTCCAGCGAGCAGAAGATGAGGAGTGCGGAGAGCTTTTTCATGCTCTAATTTGAGGAAAGATGAGGAGAAATGCCAGACTCACGAGAGCACACATGCGCCTGCTCCGGACCGTCCAATCGCTCTTCCTACTTTTCACGCAGCAATCGGTCAAGCTTCGATCGAAGCAGTTTCTCCAGATTCTTCGTCATCCCCGGAAACGAAGATCGAATTGTTCCATACTTGTCCACAAGAAGAATTTCACCCATCCCTACCCTGCTGAAGATCCAATCGGCGCTCGAGTCCGGAAACGCAATCAATTGGTCCCGGAGAAAGCGCGATGACGGCCGGACGAAATACCGCTGTTTGAGTTCATCCGGAGTTTCGCCAAAATTCAAAAAAATAAATTTGACACGGGGATAGGTTCTGATGAGTCGATTCAATGTCGGAAATTCTTTCATTGGAACGCTGCACCAGAAATTGAAGAATTGGATGACCTTGACGCTGTTCGTAAAATCATTCAACCGTACAATCTTTCCATCAAGATCGTGGAGCTGCATGCCGGCGATCGATTTCCCGATGTATGCATTGTGATCCACGTATTCGAGATATTCGCCGTATTGTGCATTCCGCAGTTTCGCTATGCGGCGTATGATGATCGCTGCTTGATCAGATTCTTCTCGGATCTGACAGTAGCCAAGATACGCATACCATGCATCCAGCCGGACAGAGTCCAACGCAATGGCTGATGCGAGATGCGCTTTCACTGCCGCAAAGTCGTATCGGGACAATGCGAGATTCGCCAGAAGAAGATGGCTTTTGTAGCGATGATAGTCTGCCGTCAGGGACGGCAGCACGTCTTCAAGAAATCTCCTTCCCTTTGCAGGATCGATCTCCCGTTCAATCAGAAGTTCTCCAATTCTCATCTTCGTGCCGGGGAGATGGTCGTAAAAAAGAACGGAGTCGGCCAATGGAAAGATCTTCTCTTTGTCCGTCGTGATCCGGGATGTCATTTCCAGCATGTACGAATAGACATTGGGCTTGGCGAACGAGTGCGGATATCGCCGGAGAAAACGGCGGCATGAATCGAGAACCGGCTGCAACCGTTGGAGTGAATCGTATTTCTCTGCGTATGCTAGTCCATTATTGAGGAAGTGAACCATGCGCTCTTCCTCCATGGAGTAGGTCGTCTGAGCAACGCCGTACGATGAGATCGAAAAAAGAAAAATAATGAATAGTCCTGCACGCGACAGCGAGAAATAGAATCCGGCGGGTTTCCAATGCATAGTAATCTCCTGAAGTTATCGCGTTGCTGAATTGATAAGAGTTGGCCACGAAACTTTCCGGGATCGGCAACAGTCTTTCCCATTATCAACTGCACGAGTTTGTGTCAAACTTCCAGAATTGAAGCTTTGTACAGAACACAATCGGGAGTGTGATATCCTATTTGTTGCCGAACACCTTTTCAAGCGCTCTTTCTAATTTTTCTTCTCTGACCTCATTTTTGAGTCCCACGATTTCTCCATCTCGCCCGACAAGAATGGGTTTGGGGATGCCCGTCACTTCAAACCGATCATGAATCGTTTTGAGATCATCCTTCGACAGCCACACATGTTTCCACGGCATCTTCGCTTTGTGGAGTCTAAAGTCATCGACATCTGATTTTTTCAAATCAGAAGATATACTTATGATCTGCAGTCCTTTGGACTGATATCTCTCGTACGCCTTTTGCAGATACGGTATTTCTCCTCTGCAAGGAAGACACCACGTAGCCCAGAAGTCGAGCAGAAAGACATTTCCTTTCAACGAGGATCTCGTATAGACGATGGTCGAATCGTCCATGTCCGGGAACGTGAAATCCGGAATCTGAGCACCCTGTTTAACCTTTGTGTCCACGATGATCCATTGATCAGCTATCTTTGACCACCAGATATCAGAAAAATCCTCCTTCAGCTTTTCATAATTTCTGCGGACTTCCATTTCATCCATGGCCGATTGAGCCTCGCGTGCAGTTTCAAAGAGAAGAAATGCTCTCAATTCCCTGCTCGGATGAGTTTCAATCATACTATCGAGAAATGCTTTGCCGTCCGGTCGCAGCGATGGCTGGTCGAATGCCTCATAATTATTGAAGAACCAGAGTGGAGAATTTACGGGAATAGAAGCGACCATTTTCCGATAGAATAATGTATCAAGAGTCATCCTATGGACGGACGTCAACCGATAGTAGCGAAGGAGAAATTCACCCTGTATGACCGGATCCGTCTCCGTTGCGGCCGACTGCTTCAATCGCGCAGCTGTGTCCTTCCATGTACAGTAAAACGCCTTTGTATCCCGGCCATCGCGTTCGAGGCTTTGCAGCGATTGAATGAAATCCATATAGCTATGAGAAAGATCGGTGTGCAATCGTGCGAATCTGGCCGTTCGAGAGGCAGGATCAGCAAACTGATATTCTGCCTGTTTTACACTGTCCAGGCGGATTGCGATCGCAACCGAATCATCCGCATCCATCAACAGGGGGATCATACCGCCATAGCCGTATCCCTTGCCGGCTTTGATGAAAAGATTCCGCGGCCCGCAGGCTGGAAGAACGATTCTGAAATATCCGTCGGGATCAGCCGGAGTGCCGGCCGTGTCATTAGGAACGACTCTGATTTTTGTGAGTGGAAGCGGCGTCCCAGTCGGACCAACAATTCTGCCCCTTACAACGAATTCTTGACTGACGCTTACCGTTGAGAGAATGATCAGAAATGCCATAATCTTTCGCATAAATTCCTCAGGTGTGTGGACGGTGTGGTGCATTTTCCAAAACTAGTCGAAGCGTCTACACTGACACTATTTGTCTACACGGGAACAACTTTTAGGATGTGGCTATTGTCGCAACGAAGATTATAAGACTCCATGAGATGTGAGATTCATCCCGGCTGACGACCGACAATTCGTAATGAATGCTTCGTTCGGTTCCTGTTGTGAGATGAGTCGGAGGCTGTTCCGGTTTTCAAGATGCATGATCTTGACACCCTTCGAAGGGATACCCCGGCACCCGTAGATTTTCATGGCGAGTGGTACAATAAAAAAGCAACCGACAAAGTTCATTGTTAGGGCATCCTTCAAACGAGTGATGAAATAAAACCCTTAACAAGTAACTTGGTCGATTGCTCCTTCTAGATTGAATACATAGTAAAGAATGGTATCAGTAAAGTCAAGCGTTTCGAAGCCAGATATCATCAGCCCGGAACTACATCCGAGAACTTTCACGAACCGCGCCGGACATACCACGCCATTCACCTACTCGCCCATGTATTGAAGTTCAATGTGGATTGCAGTTTATATTTCATCACCCCGCTACGCTTTTCGCTTTTTTCTCTCCCAACGACTGCACCACTTCGCCTACATAGGCGCCAATGGTTGCTATCACAAGAATCGAATAGAACCACAGCGAATTGGCCATTTCTATGGGAGTTTCCCATGATGAGTGCACTGCGGCAAGTAGAACAAATGAGTAAAGGGCACCGGCAATGCTGGCTTCCACGACGGTCACTCCGCGAGACTTGTATCCTATATAGAAGGCGACAAACGCAATGCCTGCAAAAAGCCATACCGTATAGACAATTACAGCTGCGGAGCTAGCTATTCTTAAATAGTAAATGAAGTAGGCTGGGAGCAAATGCATCACAACAAAAAGGCAGAATCCCAATCCTACCCAGCGTATGTCAAATGTAAATTTATTTCGATCTATGACATTTTCCATATCTTTCCTTTCATGTGCATTCACATTCCTGGTGAAATTATCAATTGACTTTTGCTGGTATCGACAAGATCTGTGAAGACCGGAATTCGTATGTTGGAAGTGTGCCGTCGGCAAGCGGGATTTTCCCAACTCCTTTTAAAACCAGCAGAGTATCGTCCTTCACCGTGACGATTGAGTAGGTCCCATTCTTCGTTTCTGCCGAGAGGCCTAGCTCCTCCAACGTCACCCATCTTTCTGCCCGGGAATCTCTCGTCGATTTAAATGAGTGGTACCCCCCGCCCAGTTCTCTCGGAAGAGCCAGATATTGTTTGGCCCGATAATCAATATCCGCCAGATCCTGCAGGATAGCATTCCGATGACGATCCATGAGATTGTCCAACTTCAGCGTATTGTAAACCATCGGACTGAGAATTGCCGATGAGACATTGCTGACGCAAAAATACATGAGAAGAATGCCGGCAACGATCATGAGAGCCTTTGCTGCCAGGTGTTTGTTTTTCTTTTCATCGGATTTTCCCGGTTCGAGTTTTTTGAGCTGAAGGAATCTCCACGTCCAAAATACGCACACCGGTGCGATGACGAAGCCAACGAGCAGGGAAACAAGCAGACTGAGCCGCATCCTCAGCCGGATCCTCTCGGCCGGCATTCCTTGAAAATCGTTTATGCTCTGTGCAACCGTCACTCCCGCCGCAACGATTTGGGGAGGAGCAAACGTCTGTGGCGATGGCGACCGATCTCGATTTGAGTACGGCAGAAATACAAGAAGCAGCGTCGCGCATGTGGCGATAATCAACGCACGGATTGTCCCTGGAGAAAACTCGGTAATCCTGTCAGGATTCGGTTGCTCAGTTTTGTCGTTCATAGCGAACTCCTTTCTCCGTGAGAACTGCTGAGACTTGAAGCCTTCCCCTCAAGCCGTTAGCGTTTGCAAAACCATCTTTGTCCCCATGAGCGACACTGTCAACCATGGTGAGTGTGACTACAGAATCAGTGATAAGCGGACGAATATCGAAATAGCACGGCTCATCTGGAACCCTGCAGAATCCATCATGGATTCTCTCTCTATTCGTCGCAAGAAATATTTTTCCAATGGGAGAATGCGCGGAAGCCTTCTGTTCGTGATACGTACGCAGCGGCGGAAGGACCAATCCGTAAGCACAATCCTGAAGGATTGTATAGCCGATCGATGTTCGAATCGATTTCAGCAATGATTGCTGGAAGTGAGACATCTCATACATCGTTGTCCACGAAATGACCGTTCCGACGATAGCGATCAGAGAGATGCTCACGGAAACAACTTTCACCAATTTTGAAAACGGTGTTTTCCAAAGTACATAGAAGACGAATACCATGACAAAAAGCGTTCCGCCGATTCCCCCGGCGATTATTGATGGCCAGGGATCTATGGGATTATCGAACAGAAGAAAGGGAACTACTACCATGAGCGATCCGACTACCATCCAGACAATGGCCATAATACCTCCTCGAAATTGGGATATGATTTACCCTTCAATGACAGCAAAAAAGAAAGTGCAGCAGGAATTACCTCAGATGTTGACAAGATGTATTTTGAATAAACTTCCCCGGCGAGAACTATTCCATGCGACGAAACGGCTGTCAGGGTTTATCACCGGAGAAGCATCCTCTTCCTGGCTGGAGATCTTTTTCTTGATTTTCCTGTGGGTGATGGAAATTTATTCCCGAGCCAAACGAAGATGGGTTCCACTACAAACCGTAGCTTCCAACAAACCGTCAACGGAGGCAAAATAGCATAGCCCCTGCCAGCTTTCGCCAACAGAGGCTTCTAAGTTTTTGTCAGAATTTGCTACCAGCGCTTAGGAGTCCTCCGGCGAGGACAGCTGGGTCAATGTGTGTGGAAAAATGTAGGATTATCTGCAGGCAATGTCAACTGGCAGCAAAGCGGGCTCAAGAGGGCAAAAGGAAAGAGTTCCGACAATAAATTGACGAATTCATCCGATTCTTGTTTCCACTATTTTTTTTCTCTACAAGGATATGCCATAAAAATTTCACGACACGGCGCGGAGATGATCAGAATTTTCCCGCAGTCCCGGAAATAGAGAGACTGAACCGACGAGCGATGTCCATGCGCGGCTCCTCGACTCCACTCGGAGACCGCGCTCTGTGGGATGCTCACACAATTCCGACGTTCTAGAACCCGCTCGGCTTCATCCCTGTCACGCGGCGGAAACACCACCGGCACTACCACGAGCGTCATCAGCATTGAGCTCATCAGGCCGCCGATCAGCACCACCGCAAGCCCAGATTTTGCCTCCGAGCCGGCCGACGTTGACAATGCGATTGGAAGCATACCAATTACCATTGCCATCGTTGTCATCAGAATGGGGCGCAGCCTCGTCTGCCCGGCTTCCAGTAAGGCATCGTATGTATTGAGGCCGTCTTCCGATTTCATTTGATTGGTCCGATCGACCAGCAGAATCGCATTTTTTGCGACCAGGCCTACCAGCATGATGATGCCCAGCAGTGAATAGATGCTGATACTTTTTGCCGTCAAGGCAAGGCCGTACAGTGCGCCTACAATTGCCACCGGAATCGAAAAGAGTACAACAAAAGGATAGAGATAGGAGTCATACAGTGCGACCATAATCATATACACAAACAGAATTCCTGCGAAGAGTGCCACGAGCAGGCTCTGAAACGAATCCGCCATATTCTTCTGATCACCCGTAAACGCCCATGTCACCCCGGCAGGCAGAACAACCGATTCCATTTTTTTCCGGATCCCGGACGCCAGCACGCCGCTTGTTGTTCCGAACACCTGCGAGTACACATTCACCGCACTGATGCGGTTTTCGCGCTCAAGTTTTGTCGGGCCGGTGCCCTGTGAAATCTGCGCAAACTGCTTTAGCTCAATTTGCTGCCCGCGGTTATTGAGAAACGCCACATCGCCGACGGTCTGTGTGTGCGACCGGTCATATTTGTCCAGCTGAATACGGATGGCATATTCGTTCACGCCATCCCGGTATTTCGAATCGTCATCACCGGTAAGGGCAATGCGGAGATTCTGGCCAATATCATTGATGGTGAGTCCGAGCGCTGCCATTTTTTTCCTATCGATCTCCACTCGCAGTTCCGGCTTGCCTTCTTCGGAGGAGAGGCGTACATCGCTGCTGCCCGGAACGGTTCGCATCACGTCGGCAATGATATTCGCGCCTTTCATCACATCGTCATAATTGGTTCCATTCACCAGGATCTGAATCGGCGAGCGGTTCGACGTTCCCATCAAACTGACCGGACTCACGCGCACGCTTGCTCCGGGAATCTGCTGAATCTCCCGTTTAATCCGCTGACCGATGACGTCCGTTCCGTCGGCGCGCTGGTGTTTGTCCACCAGCGTAATGTTAAACTCGGCAGCATTGTTCGTGAACACTCCCAGCAGTCCTTCCGACGATGCGCCGACATTTGTCAGCACACTTTGTACCTCGGGTATTTTGCTCAGGAGCGATTCTATTTTCAGCGTCATTTCATTGGTCGTCTCAATCGTCGCCCCGGGCGACAACTCGACCGTCACGATCAATTCACCGCGGTCCACCACGGGAATGAATTCCGTTCCGATGAATCCAAATCCTGCCAGAAGAAACGAAGAGATGAACAGCACCACGGTAATGAGGGCGACTTTTTTTCCATTGGCAAGAGCCCACCGCAGCACCACGGCATAGAGCTGCACGAGATTCTTAAAGGACTTTTCGAACCAGACTCCGAAGCGCCCCATCAACGTCGCATCATCTGCACGCTCCAGCTTCGTGAACCGGGAGGCAAGCATGGGCGTGATCGTGAATGAAACGAGTAGGCTCATCAGCGTTGAAAACACGACGACGAGCGCATACTGGCGAAGAAAATTGCCGACCATGCCCGTGATCAGCGCCAGCGGAAGAAACACCACCACATCCACAAAAGTAATGGAGAGCGCCGCAAAACCGATTTCATTCCTGCCGCGGAGGGCAGCAATGCGCGGCGGGTCGCCTTTCTCGAGATGCCGGTGAATGTTCTCCAGCACAACGATGGAGTCATCCACCAAGATTCCAATAACCAGCGACATTGCCAGCAGCGTCATCAAATTGAGCGAGAAATCGAACAGATACATTGCAAAGAAGGCAGAAATGAGGGAGGACGGTATAGCCACCATAACGATCAGGGAATTGCGCAGACTGTGCAGAAAGATGAGCATCACCAGTGCCACCAGCACTACGGCAATGGCAAGATCTTCTTTCACTGCGTTTGCGGAATCCATTGTAAATATGCTTCCGTCCTGTGCAATGTCGAAGGAGAGGCGGATGTTCGCATAGTCTTTTTCCATCGCCGCCAGTTCCCTGCGTACATACTTGCTGACTTCCACCGTATTCGCGTCGCTCGATTTCTGCACAAGAATACCAATAGACGGCACACCGTTCAATCTGTTGATGTTGAACGTTTCGATCACTGCATCCCGAACCTCGGCAACATCACCGAGGCGGACTTCCCCGCCCTGTTTCGAGCGCGCAATCACCAGCTCCTTCAGTTCATCCATCGATGCGAGTTTGCCCGCCACGCGGACGGTAAACTGCTGTCCGGCTTCCTTCACTTTACCCGTCGGAAACTCGACGTTGGCGCCCTTCACGCCTTGCGCAACCTGGAAGAGCGACAAACCATAGCTTCGGAGTTTCTGTGCATCGATGTTCACGTTGATCTCACGGGCGTCTCCGCCGAGCAACGCCACCGTTCCCACGCCGCCAACTTTGGAAATACGCGGCTGGATGTTATCCTGCACAAACCGATAGAAATCCTTTGTCGGCATGGTGCTGCGCACGGCCATCCGGAGAACCGGGATTTCGTCGAAGGCCAGCTTGGAAATGATCGGCTTGCGCGCACTGACCGGCAGGCGGTCACTTACTTCATTAACTTTGCGCTGGGCATCCTGCAGCGACACATTGACATCCACGGTCTGTTCGAATTCGATCAACACGAAGGAACGGCCTTCGGAGGAAGTTCCCCGTACGGCCGAGATCTTATCCAGTCCGGTCACCGCATCTTCGATCACTTTCGTGATGGAGGTTTCGACTTCATTCGGCGATCCGCCGGGGTAGATTGTCGTGATTGTGATCACCGGCGGTGTCATTTTCGGCATCAGCTCATACTTCAGTTGTGAGAAGCCGAAAATACCCAGCACGCCCAGGAATGAAAACACAACAACAACCAATGATGGTCTTTTGATGGCAAGTTCGGTAATCGTCATAAGAGGTATCCTTGCTGCAGATGTTATTGCTGAATCGTCACGGGCGCTTTGTCCCTGAGATTGACCTGGCCGTTGATCACAACGACCTCTCCCGAGACCAGTCCCCCGGACACTTCCAGGGTCGTCCCGACTTCCCTGCCGATGGAAATCGAACGGAGCTCTGCAACATTATTGCGGACGACATATACTTTCGGATCCCGCAGCGAGCCCACCAGCGCATCGCGCGGTATGACAATGCCCTGCGCGAGATCAATCGTTGTAAACACCGCACGGACGAACATTCCCGCCTTCAGCGGATAGCTCCGGTTGTTCGGCACCGACACTTCCACCGGATAGGTGTGCGACTCATCACCTTTTGCGCTGATATTTCTTATGGTGCCGGCATATTCTGTTTTGGGATATACATCCGTGGTCACACGAACGCGATCGCCCGCCTTCAGCCGGAAGACATCCTTTTCCGCCACGTTGAGTTTGACTTTGATTGTTGCGATATCCACCAGCACCGCAACCGGCGTATTGTTTCCCACGACAGCCCCGATTTCCACCATGCGGCTCGTGATCGTCCCGGCAAATGGCGCCGCTATTTTTGTATCATTGAACTGACGCCGTGCGGTGATGAACTGCGCTTCCGCCGCCTTGCAGACCAAACGCATCTGCTCCAATTGTGTATCGCTGGCCGATGCGTCTTTGTGAAGCTGTTCGTACCGGGAAAGATCGTTCTTCGCTTTTTCAAATGCCGTTTCCGCATTCGCCAGCGAGGCTTTCTTCAGTTCATCGTCAATTTTGGCGATGATGGTTCCGGCAGAAATATAATCACCGACATTCACCGGCAGGCTCAGCACCTTTCCCTGTGTCTCGGACACAATGGTCACCTCACGGTCGCCATATGTTGTGCCGATCATGGAGAATGTCACCGGAACGTCGGCGGTCTTAACCGTCGTGACCGTCACCGCGGCGGCAACCTGGATTTCGTTGGCTTTCATTTTGGCCGCCATGCGGGACTTGTTATAGAAGAGCAATGCCAGCACCGCCACAACAAGAACTACCGCCGCTGCAATGATCTTCAGTTTTCGGGACGACGTCTGCATACTATCCTCATAAATGATTTAGAATCGTAGAAGGAACCAGCTCAACGTTGAACGAAAAAGTGTCACTTTCAAGAAAGCCTCTGTGTTCTCATCTTTTTCTCTGCCCGCTTCGCCGAGCTCGGCGAGGCGAGTGTCCTCTGTGGCAAATCTTTTTTTGCTTTAGACAGATATGCCCTTTCACAGACTAAAGAGATCCGAAACCGTCCTACTTTCCTATTGACCGTTGAAGCTTTGCACTGGCCATGAGATGATCGACGACGGCCGATGTATAGTTGATCTTTGCCTGAAGCAACGCATTCTCCGCATCAAGAAGGTCCGAATTGATCGCAAGCCCCGATTTAAACTTGTCGTTGGTGATTCGATAGTTCTCTTCCGCCTGCGTCACACCCTCTGCGGCCTTTGCCACCTTTTGCTTCGCTTTCATGGTACTGAGATAGCTGGACGTTACATCGAGCACAATAGCGTCTTTCAATTGTGCCAGGCCTGCCGAGGCCTGCTCCAGCGCGGCCTTTGCCTGCGCAGTCTGATGCGCGGCAGTCTGCCAGTTCCAGATGTCAAAACCCAGGGAAACGCCGACGTCCCACGTTCCGTTGAATTTATCGACGGAGGGAAATATTCTTGAGTTGGGATTTGCATACAGATAGTTCGCGCTCGCTGCTACCTGTGGATACCAGGATGCCTGCGCAACTGTCACGGCCGCTTCACTCACCTTCACGCGAAGCTCCATACTTTTTGTTTCAGGACGCGTCGTCATCGCCTGATCGATCAATCCGGAGACAGCGAGAATATCCTGCGTTGTGAATTCCGGAGCGGAGGCGATGGCAATATCGGTGTTCAGCGGAAGCCCGAGTGTACTGTTCAATCCGAGAAGCGCGAGTTGAACGGCATTGTCCGCGTCCATGAACATCAGCTCGACGGCATTCAACTGGACTTTTACTTTCAGTACATCATTCGTCGTGACGATTCCCTGCTTCTGCATGTTTTGAATGTCTGCAAGATGCGCACCGATTTGACTCAGATTCTCTTCCACGGAACGCTTGAATTCGATGGCCTTGTAGTACGACCAGTAGCTGTTGGTGATGTCGAGTACCAGCTGACTCTGATCTCTGCGCAAGTCCTCTTCGGATGCCGCTGCGGTGTACTCCATCATCTCCGAAGTACCGGAAAGACGAAAGCCTGTGAAGAGCGGCTGTGTCAATGTCAGTCGTGCCTGGTAATTGTTGAGAATGGAAGGAGAAATTGTTATTTGTGTCGTCGGTCCCATGCTGATGGTGAACGGCGTTACCGGACTCAGGCGCGAATAGGATCCGGAAAGCTTCAGCGATGGAAGTCCCGCCGCATCGGTCTCACTGGATTTTTCCCTCGCGGCCGCGGCCTTGGAGCGGGAAATAAAAATCGATTTACTCTGCTGCGTTCCGATGGCGATGCACTCTTCGATGGTCAACGATCGCCGTTCCTGTCCGAGAAGAAAAAGCGGCACACACAGCAATACTATCATACATCGTCGCATGATTTTGCCTTTCATTGGTCGTACCGGCATTATGGCTGCACTTTCTGCGGCGCAACCGCACCCTGATTGAGAATACCGTAGAGGAGCAGATCCAGAATGCTTTCACCGCGCTCTTTTACAAACTTCTCATCGTCTTCCACCGGCAATTCGAACAATGCTTTTGCCATCGGCCTGCCGATGAAATGGATCATGTTCATACCCATGACACTGATTAACACCTGCTGCGTGTCAATATCGCGGAAGAATCCGCTCTTCTTTCCTTCCTCCAAAAAACCTGTAAGCATTTTTGAATTCATCCAGGAATGATCTTTCCGCAAGCGGGACAATGCTTCCTGCACATCTTCCGGATCCACTGCCACTGCCTGGATAAACACTTTCGCATAGGCTTCGTTTTTTGAAAACGCTTCGAAATGAGAGAGCACCATGCGCCGAATGCGATCGAGAGGATTCTCCGTGTTTGCTTCCAGTTTATTCGCCATCTCCAGTATCGAGCGATACATATGGTCCATGATCAGCATCAGTACTTCGCGGAAGAGATTGTCTTTGCTGTTGAAGTAATAATAGACAAGCGCTTTATTCACATCCGCTTTCGATGCAATCTCTTCCATCCGGGCACCATGTTTGCCCCGGGAAGCAAAGATCTCGAGCGCCGCAGTGATGATTTTTTCTCTAGTGTCTTGCATGTTATTCCCTTTGGCAGCCGTTGTTTAACACAGATTAACGCTATAGTTTAACGAAATGGTTAATGACTGTCAATATGTCTTTTACCCAAAAAAATCCCCAATACTGCAAAAACAGAGCAGCCGCAGAACGGATCATTCAGCGGCAGCTTAGTTGTCAAAATTCGGGACTTTATCGGATGCGCAGCTTTTTTTATTTGCACCTGACGGCCCATTCCGGTGAACACGAAGCAAAGGTCGCTCGCGGAGATGTCGGCAGCCCCGTTATTCTTCGCGATTTCGCCGTGATACGGCATTGATCGAAGATGGAAAGAGAAGATTTTTTTTCTTTTTTTCTGTATACTATCACATCATCGTGACATCACCGATGATGCCGTCCTCACATCCTTCTTGCCGGCCGATCCTGACCGGCGTTCATTCATGCCATGCGTTTGTGACATGCATTTTCTCAATCTTCAACAATTGCATGACAGAGCAATGTATACATTATACACGACTAGACACCTCCTCGGTTTCTGCTCCCGAGTGAGTGAATAGCCAGCCCAATGCAAAGGAGTTTCCTGATGAAAAAAATGTTTCCCCTTCTGGTGCTTGTCTTATTATCTCTCACCATGGCTTCTGGCCAGATTCGATACGACACCGTCTTCTCCAGACGCGTGGGGCCTGGGATGGTCCACACAAAGCTCATCGCTCCGAGCGGACCGTGGGAGATCAATGTGCTGACGGCAGATTTGAAGAACCCGTACATCAAAATCGAATCGCGCAAATCCAATGACCGTCTCGGGAGCGGATTGGAACGGACGAGCGCGATGTCCAAACGCATCGATGCACCGGGACATTACGTTGTTGGTGCAGTGAACGCAGATTTTTTCAGTTTCGATACCGGTGATCCGACAAACTCCGGCGTCGTGAATGGAGAAATCGTTCAGAAAATTTCCTCATCCAATCCGACTGTTGCGGCAACACCGGCAAACGGTATCCGATTCGGTGCACAGAGTATTTCCGGATTTGTAATCGCGCGGGGGGTAAAAATCACCACATCCACGTTCAATGCCGCACGTGTTGACAATCAACTCGCATCGTACAACGGTTACTATGGTTCGTCAACAGGAACTGCCGCTCCCTGTACCGAAGTCCGTATTCGTCCCGTAGGCGATTGGTATGCGAACGATACGATGCGCTGTGTTGTGGAAGCAGTGCTGACTACCGGCAACTCGGCAATTGAAAAAGGAAAAGCAATTCTCTCCGGCAACGGAACAGCAGCAGCATTCCTGAGCGCAAACTGCGTTGCCGGTGATACGCTGAAGTACTATACCAAAGTGTTCACATCATTGGGAAAAATCACATCGCTCGTCGGCGGACATCCAATGCTCGTACAGAAAGACACCATGGCCGCCCTCAGCGCCGGCGACTCGTTTGTGACGACACGCAATCCGCGCACGTACGTCGCCATCAACAAAGACACCAGCAAGATCTGCTTTGTCGTCGTGGACGGCAGGCAGACTATCAGCCTCGGCCATACGTTGTTTGAGTCTGCAACATTTCTGATCTCTCATCTTAAAATGTCGTTCGCACTGAATCTGGACGGAGGAGGATCGAGCACCATGGTTGTGCGGGGATCTGTCGTCAATTCGCCGTCCGATCCGGGCGGCGAGCGGTCCGTCTCAACAGCGCTCATGCTCGTCAGCACGGCACTGCCCGGCCCTGTGGCATCACTCAACATCACAGAAGACAAGGCAATCGTGTTCCAGGGCAATACGTTCCGATTCCATGCCGAAGCGGCAGATTCTCTATCCAATCCGGTCGCGTTGCCGGCAACGGTGCGCTGGTCGGCCGATACAGCCATCGGCTCCATTGATTCCTCCGGCCTCTTTGCCTCCAAAAAAGTAAATGACAGCGGATGGGTGCGGCTCTCGATCGGATCGATCAAAGACTCCGTCCGCGTCTCTGTGCACATGATTGATGAACTCCATGTCTATCCGACATCGTTGATTATGGTTCCGGGCGAGCAGTTGTATCTTACCATATCCGGAAAAGATTCGCGCGGCAATACTGCGGTGCTCGACAATTCACTGCTTTCCTATTCTTCCAATACGGCAGCGGGGTATGCGTCACCCAATGGCATGATTACCGCCACGGGATTCGGGAGCGGTGCGGTAACGGTCATGCTGGACACGTTGAAACAGGTACTGCCGTTCAATGCATCCGGCAATGATACCACGATCATGATTGAAAACTTCAAGAGTGTTTTCGCGTGGAACTGGACACTGACGAATTGCGACGCAGACAATTTTACATTCGGGTTGAATGCCGACAGCATTGTGACATCAGCTCCGGCATTCAAGGTGACCTATAAATTCACTCCCAATACATCACCAAGCACGGTGAATCTGGCCGCTTCGATCCCCATCTCCAGCAGAATCGACAGCTTGTATTTGAAGGTGTACGGTGACGGCGGCGGCCACACACTGAAACTGTTCTTTGCCGACAAAGACGGTGAACTCTTTGTCATTACATCGCCCACGGTTGTGAACTGGAAGAATAGCTGGAAGAACGTCAGTTTCCGCACCGTGTTTGCGACGCCCGTGACTTCCGGAACGCTGGACTACCCGATCACGCTGAAACAAATTCAGGTAGTGCTCGGCTCGGCCAACATGGTCGGCGGGAGTGCTGTCGGTTCAATCTACCTCGACGACATCTCCGTCCATTATCCGAACCGGGCCGTGACACCGCAGGTGCTCTTTGACTTCAACACGAACATCACCGGCTGGCTGCAGCCCTGGGGTGTCGGCAGCGGACAGACAAAGGGAATCACCACCGCCGCCAATCTTGTACTTTCCACTGAACATCCATACGAAGGTACCGGCTGCGGCAAATGGACATTCACCGATGACACCACCATCACGACGGACTGGAGTATTCGCATTGCGCGCAATTCACCGGAACTGGGTTCCATGCTGCGCGGCAGCTACATCGGTGCGTGGGTCTGGGCGAATGGCGAAACCAATCTGACAATGCGCACGGTGATTCGTGACGGCAATTCGGGGATTTGTGAAGGCCCTCCATTTCCTGTGCATCACTATGGATGGAAATTGATCGGGACCAAACTGGACGCAGCGCTCTTCCGCACCTATTTGACGGCTGGAGTAATCACCGATCTCAATAATCGGTTCAACGGCTTCCACGTGGAGGGCCCGAACGCAGCGCTCCACGCTAAAACACGTGTATTGTACATCGACAAAATGGTTACGAGTGCATTGACCGTGCCGACCGGATTTGTGGATTTTAAAGCGACATGGGAAAATCCAAATGTTCATATGGTCTGGAGTGTGAATTCCGAAATAAGCATCAGCCGGTATGTGGTGGAACGCAGCATTGGCGGCGGCGCATTTATGGAAATCGCGGCCGTCAAAGCGCTTGGCAACACCGATACCTCTTACACCTATGAGTTCTTCGATGCACCGACCCTGAATGTGAGCATCTCCTACCGCATCCATCAATGGACCAATGACGGCGGGCAGGAATTGTCTCCTGTCCTGAGCGTGAAATCAGACGCCACCGGTGTTTCGATCAACCCCGGAATTCCTGTGGAGTTCAATCTAAGCCAGAATTTCCCGAACCCGTTTAATCCCACAACAACGCTTCGATATGCCGTCGCGGCGAGCTCACTCGTGGATATCAAAATCTTCAACATCCTGGGGCAACAGGTAAGGACACTCGTGCATGCGAATCAGGATGCCGGCTATTACTCTGTCTCTTTTGACGGAACACCTCTGGCAAGCGGAGTGTATATTTACAGAATGCAGGCGGGATCATTCACGGCGGTGAAGACGATGGTGCTGTTGAAGTGAGGAGCATTAATTGTTGATTGAAACAGAAAACGCGGGCCATTTGGTCCGCGTTTTCTGTTTCAGAATCATTTCTCGAATCTCAATCAGTGTGAAATATTTTTATTTCGACCCTTTCCCGTATTTGCTTCTAATTCTTTTCTGATCGTATCGGCGAACGCGTAATCCTTGGCTTGCTTTTCGATCCTCATCTTTGAAATATGCATATATGATGCGAATTCCTGTCTGATTCCCTTTTCCCTTTAACGCCCGACATGCGAACTTGCGAACTTTGTATATCTTCGGTTCTTCAATTCTCAACCCGGAAATCGCAACAATTCCACCATAATCAACCCCCTCCCCATGAAAAGGGATAAGGGCAGACTTGATAAAATTTTCTATATCTCCATCCAGCGTTCCGAACCGTTTTCGCAGTTTCTTGACATCTTTGAGAAATTCCGGCAGTTGTTCGATCCTACGGGACCTCACTTTCGTACTCCCTTACGGAATAACCAGGCGTTCGATAGAAGACAGATTGATATTCTATAATACTTCCTTCCTTTGCAGTCTTCCAGGGAATGTCGTCATGTGAGTAGTTGCTGATTTGTGTCGCATTCATATCCGACAAGCGCTTCAATACATCTTCAACGACTGTGAGCTCCTCTGCCGTCAGCTTCGAGAGGTTCGGTTTTCGCAATGGCAAATACTTTGTCTGAGGATGTTCGAAGTAGTTGCTCTTTACCTTTTCGAGCTCATGCTCCTTCGCCATTTGCTCAACGATCTTTGCGAATTCCACGGGCGTCGGGCCAAATCGGTTCTTTATATATTGAGCGCCCATAAGCTGTTCTTCATACTTCTCGTAGAAATCAAAATCAACAAAATAGAGCAATTTGTAGATTACTGTTTCGCCAATATTTGCCTTTGAACCCACTTTGTCGAGAATATAGAGAAGAACTTCTTTGAATTTCTCGACATTTCTCTGCGGAACATTGATTCGTATTTGACTCTTCTCTTCCTTCTTCT